>JANONN010000032.1:0-10039 GCA_031420835.1 Ignavibacteriales bacterium
ATGACGGCGTGACGAACGACCGGTTCGTATTGGTTCTGGAGCAGACCGATGCTTCGTTTGATGTCGAGCGCGTGCGGACGATGTTCAAGCGACACAATCTGCTTCACCTTGAAGAGCAAGTTGACGGTATTGAGCACTCGCTCGGTAAAGAGAGTTCCAAATGATCCGAAGTGGAATCAATATCGTGCTGTTCATCGCGCTTCTTGTTGTCGTAATTCTCACATGGATGCTGAGAAGGGACTTCACTGAGCGCAATTATGAAATCATGCCGGGGATGTTGGAATCGGTTCCGTACGACGCCTTCGCGCCGAATCCAAATTTCGCCGACGGGAAGACGTTGCAAGCTCCCGTGCCTGGAACGATTCCGCGTTCGTTCGTGCCAATTCATTACAACGCAACACCGGAGGATGCCCTTCGTGCAGGTAAGGAATTAGTGAATCCACTTTCAAGAGAAGGAGAGGCACATGCGGAACGGAGTCGGATGGTCTATGCAACGTTTTGCCAGCCATGTCATGGAATCGGAGGAGTCGGAGATGGCCCCGTTGTGCAGCACGGATTTCCGCCGCCACCGTCCCTGCTCGCGGAGAAAGCACTAACAATGGGAGATGGCAAGATGTTTCATATCGCTACCTACGGGCAAGGAAACATGCCTTCGTTGGCATCGCAGATTGGGCCGCTCGATCGCTGGAGGGCAATCCTGTATGTCCGATCGCTTCAGGCAGCACAAAAAGCTATCGCTGGAAAATGACCATGCATGAGACAGCGCACTTGACGAGACGTTTTACTGCATCACCCACGTTGACGAACAATCTTCTCATCGTTGCCGGTGTCGGCGCGGGAATTTCGATCGTTGGATTCTTTCTGGCGCCCGAACGAATCTGGCCAAATCTTCTGCTGGCGAGCTACTACTTCTTGGGACTCGGAGTTGCGGCAGCTCTGTTCATTGCGTTGCTTGCCGTGACGAATGCGGGATGGGCAACGGCGATTCGCCGCGTCCCCGAAGCCATGCTCTCGACGTTACCGATCGGTGCGCTGATGATGGTTGCAATGATGTTAGGTATTCATTCACTGTACGAATGGAGCCATGATTCTGTTGTTGCTGCCGATCCGATCCTTCGTTCTAAAACGGTCTGGCTCAACACGCCGTTCTTTGTCGGCCGTACCATCCTCTATCTGGCTCTCTGGCTTGGGTTCAGTACGTATGTCTTGCGCATCTCGCGAACGCAAGATAGCAACGGAAGTGTCAAGGTGCTCTCCCGCACCAAGACTGCGTCGGCGATTTTCATTGTGGTGTTTGCTCTCACCTTCACGCTCGCAAGCATGGATTGGATCATGTCGCTGGAGCCGCATTGGTACAGCACCATCTTTGGCGTGTATCATTTCGCTGGAACTTTTCTCGCAGGGTTAGCTGCGATCACCATCCTTGTCATTCTTCTCAAGCGCTGGGGGCCGTTCGAACATGTCTTGACGACCGCTCATCTTCATAGTCTCGGAAAACTTATTTTCGCGTTCAGCACTTTCTGGATGTACATCTGGTTCAGCCAGTACATGCTCACCTGGTACGCGAACATTCCCGAAGAAGTCACCTACTTCGTGAAGCGGGAAGAAGGAAGCTGGGTGATCTTCACTGTTGTGAATGTTCTCTTCAACTGGGTTATTCCATTCATCGTGCTGTTGCCTGCGTGGACAAAGAAGAACGAAGGCCTGTTGCTCAGAGTCAGCATCATCATCCTGATCGGACATTGGATTGATCTCTTCTGGATGATTCTCCCTCCGTTCATGCACGCTGAGCCACTCTTCAATGTATGGGAGATCGGGCCAGTCGTCGGATCGATATCCTTGTTCCTCTTTCTCACCTTAAAAGCTTTTTCGAAACGGAGCATAGTGCCAGTCAACGACCTGATGCTTGTTGAGAGTCTCCCTCAACAGCATTAGAAGAAGAAGTCGCGTGTTCGCTGCACGCCCACCGTTCACACCACAAATAGTTTTTTCTTGTAACTACTCAGCCAAACATACAAAGTGATTCTGTCCATCTTTAAGTACGCCTTAGGCGTACAATGTTGATAGCACGAATCATAGATCATTTCTCGAACCTGATCGTGGTGAAGGATGGAGAAACGGCGCTCCGTGTGGAATTCAAGGACGGGTTCTTCACGCCGTGGGGTTCTGAAGGGAAGAAAGTACGACTGCAGGGTTTGCTTCGGGAAAAAAGTGTGAGCAAAGCGTCGGCCGAGCACATGGCGTCGGAAATGAAGAATCCCCCGATCAAGAAAGACGAAATCAAAGACCAGCAGCAAATGCTTCTCTTCGTGGCGAGCGCGATAAGTATTGAGGGGGGAACCGATCTCTCCGCCGAGCAGAAGGAGATTGTTGAGGGAAAGAAATCACGCGAAGGGCATCAGCCTGAAGATCACTAAACGATAAGCGATCGCATGAAACAGCTACACTAATAAAGGAACGACAAAATCCTCCGGACTCCTTGGTGGAATATTTATTCTTGACAATAAAGGATAAACTCGTAACTTGTGCAAGCCCTTCCAAGAGAAAACAATTTTGCCAGTTACGATATATGATATTGCCCTTGAAGCACAGGTCGGTATTGGCACAGTTTCACGGGTTTTCAACACTCGCCCAAGCGTCTCAAAAGAGACCAAGCAAAGAGTTCTTCAAGCTGCTGACCGTCTAAGTTTTCACCCGCACCCTTATGCTCGTGGTCTGGCTCGCAAACGCACGAACTCCATCCTTGCTGTTGTCCCCTTCTTTACCACTTTCTTCTTTGTAGAGATATTCAAAGGTGTACAGTCAAAGCTTGGCAAGCTTGACTGCGATTTGATTCTCTCTGGTGTGAATCACCCCGATCAAGTTACGGCTTCCGTTCGTCGCAATGCCCTCCGCAATAATGCGCCTCAGTAGCAAGTGAGGGATTCTTAGAGGATCGAGACCACTAGAAAGATCGAGGCAGGCACCCGTAGAAAGCACGGGGCAGGCAGAAGTCCCGATCAACACACACGGGTAGAAATCTCACAACTATCTTCTGGGTTCAATGAATTTCAATCGAATTGCATCATCTGTCATTGTTCTTCTTTCGTTATTCACGTCGTCATGTTCTCTCAAGAAGGACGGAGGAATGGGCTCGGACGTGGCTTGGTTGTTGAAGATTGATTCTCTCAACATTGGAATCGAACAAGAGTGGTTTAAAAACGGCCTCGATCGAAAAGATTGGCGGATCGTCACTGTGCCGGACCATTGGGATCGCTATAACCTCGATGGGTATGACGGCGTCGGATGGTACATGCGTACGTTTGAAATCAAAGAGATTGCTGAGCCGATGGCTCTCTTCTTCGGCGGCGTTGATGATGACGCGGATGTGTGGCTGAATGGCACGAAGGTAGGCTCGCATGTTGGTTACAGCGAATCGTTTTATTTGGATGTGATGCCTGCATTGAAGGTTGGGGCGAACGAGCTTGTCGTGCGAGTGGTGGATCATGGTGGACCCGGCGGAATCTACGAACCGATCACGGTAATCGAGGTAAGAAGAGTCGAGGAGCTTCTGAAGACGAAATTCTCGTTGATGAAAGCGCGAAAGAGTGAGGAACGGGTGCGGGATGCCGTAATCTATGAAGTGTATCTACGGTCCTTTTCAAAGGAGGGGACATTCAAGGCTTTGGAGCAACGTTTGCCCGAGTTGAAAAAACTCGGCGTTACCATCGTTTGGCTGATGCCCATCCATCCCGTGGGTTTCCTGAATCGGAAGGGGAAACTGGGTAGTCCCTATGCTGTTCAAGACTATTATGAGGTCAATCCTGAATTTGGAACGCTTGACGACTTTCGGTCACTCGTAAAGGGAGTACACGAGCATGAGATGAAAATCATCATTGATCTTGTAGCGAATCACACGGCGTGGGATAGCAAACTCCTCCTTGAACATCCTGACTGGTTTACAACAAATGCCGACGGTGCGATCGTTTCTCCGAATAATGATTGGCACGATGTCGCCGACTTGAACTACGGACATCACGAGCTGAGGAAATACATGATCGAGATGATGAAGTATTGGGTCCGCGATATTGGTATTGACGGATACCGGTGCGACGTTGCTGAGCTTGTCCCCATCGATTTTTGGGAAACGGCGCGAAGAGAACTGGACAAGATCAAGCCCGTGATGATACTTTCCGAAGGCACACTGCCCGAGCACCATGTGGAGGCGTTCGATGTCACTAATGCCTGGAATTTTTACGATGTCCTCTCGAACGTTATTGGGGGATCAAGCTCCGCCAGTTTGTTTCATGAGCTCTTGAAAAATGAATCGTATCAGTTCCCGAAAAGTTCGTTGCGTATGCGCTTCAACACAAATCATGAAAAGAACGCGTGGGATTTGCCGGCCGCGAAAAAGTTCACCCGTGATGGGGCAAAGGCGAGCGCGGTGTTGGCGTTTACGTTCCCCGGCGTGCCACTCATCTACAACGGAGAGGAAGTGGGGAACGACAAGAGTCTGGATCCCTTCGAGAAGGTTGAAATAGACTGGACGAAGAATCCTGATTTTCGAGAGTTGTACACAGCATTGAGCAAGCTTCGAAAGGACCATCCCCAACTCCGCCATGGAGAATATGAGCCGCTGGAGAATTCTGATGGAAAGAAAGTTGTGACTTTCTTGAGGCGATCTGGGAAGGAATGGGCAATCGTCATCGTCAACCTGTCCAAGGAAGCGCGGAACGTTGCGGTCACGCTTCCAGAGCAATTGACGATAAAGATGCAAGAGTATTTCACGAAGAAACCTGTAGAGGCAATCGAGGGGCAGATCGCTGTTGATCTGAAGCCGTTCGCGTTCAACGTATTCGTCGTTCAGGGGAAATAAGGATGATGGAATGGACAAGAATTCAGTCTAAGAACAAATCAACATGAAGAAAATCAATCTCATTCTTGGAATTCACAATCACCAACCGATTGGAAATTTCGACTCAGTGTTTGAGCATGCCTACAAGCACGCGTATCAACCGTTTCTTGACCTGCTGGAGAAATATCCGCGTGTGAAACTGGTGCAACACTACTCGGGGAGTTTGCTGGAGTGGCTTGTTCAGCATCGTCCTGAATTCATCAAACAGTTGAAACGATTGGTTTCTTCCGGGCAGGTGGAAATGATGGGAGGGGCCTATTATGAGGCAATCCTTTCCATCATTCCTGACGATGACAAAGCAGGACAACTTCATATGCTTTCGAAGATGATCAAGAAACATTTCGGCTACGCACCGACAGGGATGTGGCTTGCGGAACGCGTGTGGGAGCAACATCTTGCGAAGAGCATTGCTGAGGCAGGCCTCCGGTACACGGTTGTGGACGATACGCACTTCAAGTACGCCGGCTTTGCTGACGAAGAACTCTTGGGGTACTACGTCACTGAGGAACAAGGAAAGACAATTGCAATCTTTCCCATCAGTAAACGATTGCGCTATACGATACCATTCCAGCCCGTACACCGAACAATTGACTATCTGCGAGAGATAGCCACCGAAGATGGAAATCAGATCGCCGTGTACGCCGACGACGGTGAGAAGTTTGGAGTCTGGCCGAACACCTATGATCATGTCTATGCCAATAAGTGGTTGGAAGAATTCTTTCAAGCGCTCACCGACAATTCCGATTGGATTCAGATTACTTGTTTCGAGGATGTTCTCAAGACCATTGCGCCCCTTGGTCCAACATATCTCCCGAATGCATCATACGCGGAGATGCTACACTGGGCGCTTCCTGCCCATCACTTTTCACTGTATGAGGAGTTTGAGCACCTGCTTCAGCAGCAAGGTATTCGGGACAAGTATGAGTCGTTTTTCAAAGGAGGATTTTGGAGAAACTTTCTCGCCAAATACCCCGAGTCGAACATGATGCACAAAAAGATGTTGCACGTTTCGGAACGTGCGCAAGCGTTCAAAGAATCAAAAAATGGGAAACGCAGCAAGGCCGCGCTTGAACGAATTCGCTCGCATATCTACGCCAGTCAATGCAACGATCCGTACTGGCATGGAATCTTCGGGGGACTCTATCTTCCCGTCCTTCGCTACCCAATCTACCGGAACCTTATCGCTGCCGAGAAAGCCCTCGACAAGTTGGAGAAGCGCGACAATGTTCGAGCGAGAATCTTCGACCTCGACTGCGATGGGCACGATGAGGTTATTGTGGAATCTCCTACGCTGAATTGCTACTTCAAACCGTCTGCCGGAGGCTCGCTGGTCGAATTGGATTTCAAGCCGGCAAACCTGAATGTGCTGGATATTGTCTCTCGCCGCGAGGAGGGTTACCACGCCAAACTCAAACATGCGTCACAAGGCGCACGCGATAACGTTGCAAGCATCCATGATATCGTTAAAGCGAAGGAGCCAGGCCTTGAGAAGTATCTTGTGTATGACCGCTACCAGCATGGTTCTCTTATCGATCACTTCTTTGCACCCGGAACAACCCTTGAGCAAGTGTGGCGATGTTCCTATGACGAGGGAGGAGATTTTGTCAACCGGCCATATGCCGCGAAGTTGAAGAGAAAAGGTTCAGGGGTCATCGTCGAACTTGCTCGACACAGCAACGTCTCGCATCAACAAAAGCCCCACCGGGTTCTCGTTCAAAAGAAGATTACCGTTGACTTCAAGAACAGTACGCTCGTTGTTGATTATGTCTTACGAAATGAGGAACAGATACCCGTTCCCGTTTGGTTCGGGGTAGAATTCAACGTCGGACTTCAGGCAGGAAATGTTCCCGATAGGTATTATTATCTGGACGATGGAACGATAGACGATCCGCAACTTCGCAGCATGGGCGAGCTACGCGATATGACGGCTCTCGGATTGCGAGACGAATGGTTGGGGGTAGATGTTCGCATTGAGACAGATCAACGTGCGACGGTATGGCGTTTCCCGATCGAGGTGGTGTCTCTGTCCGAAGGTGGGTTTGAACGGATTTTTCAAAGCTCGGTTATTATCCCGCACTGGCAATTCACACTTGAAAAAGAATGGCGGGTAAGGCTGCGTCATAGCATCAAGACACTTACGAAGTAACTGGAGGCGAACGGCAGCTGCTCACGAAGAACGCTCGCAGGCCGGTTTGTTCAATTCTGGATTTCTATCCGCCTACGTCCGCTGAAGCGGACTTCGGCGCCTGCCCGCCTTCAGAGATTCATATGATGCAGGCGGGGATCCTCAAAACGGCAACTGCTCACGAAAAAACGTTTGCAGGCCGTTTTGGGAGTAGCCCTAACGGGAATCCCTGTCCGCCGAAGGCGTTGTGTGCCGAAGGCGGAGAACCTGTATTCCAGGTTGGGGAGATCCCGTCTCGCTTCGCTCGCCGGGATCCTCAAAATGACAAAGAAGTAACTGCTCCACCTTCGGCGGATTGCTAACTTCTGTCATTTTGGGAGTAGCCCTAACGGGATTCGAACCCGTATTACCGCCTTGAGAGGGCGGCGTCCTAACCCTTAGACGATAGGGCCAAACGAATTCGGAATGCTGAGTGCCCAATGCGGAATTGTCATTCTTTCCGCACTCCGAATTCCCCATTCCGCATTCGCTCTGCTGCCCCGCTAGGGCTCGAACCTAGACTTTCCTGATCCAGAGTCAGGCGTGTTACCAGTTACACCACGGGGCAAAAAAAACCTTCGCGCTTCAAATATACAAAAGTTTCCTCAGTTTTGGCAATGGCTCTTCAGGGTGAAGTTTCCAACTACTCATAATCTCCCTTTGCTTGCCCCTACGCTCTTTGTCGGGGTTCAGGAGCCCCAACCCACAGCTTACCCGACAATTCTCCGAAGGAGTCCTTCGGACCTTCACAGCTTGTGGGGATGCCGTTCAGCCAGAGGCTTGAGCCTGAGACTCATCCGCCTCCGGCGGACCGTTCGCTCACCTGCAAACTCTCGGCTGCTTCGCTAACCGTCAGCTCATGATGCTCTATGCGACTAATCACTTTTAATCGTTCGGTTTCTTTTCTGCTCATGGTCAGTGTCTCCGGCATCTTTGGATTCCTTTCGCTGGTAAAGGCTCCAAAGATACCACAACCTGACATTTCTATTGCCCGCAAAACCTGACATTCTCATTGTCCTATTACAATGATTCGGATATGCTTGAAGAAGTCAGGAAATCAATGTACGTTATTCGTAGCCATGCCAAACTCCCATCAACTTCCGCACGTTATCAAGCTGCTTGATGATGACTCTCCGATTGTTCAAGAGAGCATCATGAAAGAGCTGACCTCCTTTGGTCCTTCTCTTGAACAAGAATTAGCCCGGCTGAACATTGCGCTCTCCGAGCAACAGCGGCAGCTTATGAACAATCTCCTTGAGAGCTACAAGCGCAACTGGTTTCGCGAGTCATGGAAGTTGTGGAAAGAATCTGAGTATGACAAGCAGAAGTTGGAGGGTGCGCTCACCCTCATTTCGGAATTCCAGTACGGACATTTGTATGAAGTCAAAGTGGGGACTCTGCTGGATCAATTAGCGGAAGAGTTCAGCCAGAAGTTCTCCTTTGGTACCCCGCGCGAGCTTGCCAATTTTCTTTTCCGCATCAAAGCCATGCGTGGCGCGATGCCGGAGGATTATCATAACCCATTGAATAGCAATCTCACCTACGTTATCCAGCAAAAGCGGGGAATCCCCCTTTCACTCGCCAGCATTTTTATTCTGGTGGGTCACCGTGTCGGATTCGATATCGAAGGGATCAACTTCCCGGGGCACTTCCTTGCGCGAGCCCGCATTGGCGAGACGATGTACATCGTCGACTGCTTTGGCGGGGGACGATTCCTCGACGAGCGCGATCTGGCAAACCTCAACACTCCCACCACAATTACACTTCGTGACATCCTGCAACTCGAATGCGATGCCGAGGCCATCGTCGCACGCACACTTCGTAATCTTGTGAATGCCTACAAGCAAGAGAATAACGAAGCGAACGTACAGCTCATGACCGAGTTGTTGCAAACGTTCGAGCAAGAGCCGGAATAAGAGGTAGAGTCCATCTGCAGATGGACTGCACCTGATCTCGCACCGTTGTTTAACGGCTCCATTTCTGCCACAATTTCCGCTGAATGAACCTTGTCAAGGCTTTCCCTGTACTAATGTGGAGACCTTGACAAGGTTTTGTGGATGTGGGAACATTTTCCCCACTCCCCTCGTCTCAATTCCCACAAGCACAACAAACGGGAGAAAGCCATGATGACAAGAAAACTGAACGTAGGACTTCTGACCTTGCTGATGACCATGCCGGGTCTGGCAATTCAGAAGAGCGAGTCGGATCGTGAAGGTTCGTCCAGAGGCGCGTGGTTGGGCGTATCTATCCAGGACATGACGCCAAAACTCGCAAAGTCCATGAATCTTAAGATTGATGAAGGCGTTTTCGTCAACGAAGTCATGGAAGAGAGTCCAGCAGAATCGGCCGGAGTTCAGGAGAAGGATGTGATCGTCGAATTCAACGGCAAGCCGATGGCTGATACGGATGATCTCGCAAGGGCGGTGAGCAAATCTGGCCCGGGAGCAAAAGTTGAGCTTTCTATCATCCGCAAGGGGGAAAAGAAGAAAGTGATGGTGACATTGGGGAAAATGCCGCGACGACACGAGGCGAGAGTGTTCGGATTCACTCCCCGACCTCCACATATTCAGATTTTCCGAAGTGGTGCTCTCCTCGGTGCTGAGTTGATGGAATTGAATGATCAGCTTGCGGAATATTTCCAGGTTCCGGATGGAGAAGGTGTTTTAGTAAAGGAAGTCGAAAAGAAAAGTCCAGCGGAGAAAGCTGGTCTCAAGGCGGGCGATGTTCTTCTAAGTGTAGGGAAGAGGAGAGTGAACGATGTACAGGATGTTACGCGCTCTCTCCGTCGGTTTGAAGAGGGTGACAAGGTGGAAGTGGAAGTGATGAGAAAGGGATCGAAGAAGAGTCTCACAGTCGAGATTGAAGACTCTGAAGAAATGTCGGATGCCACGATCTTCAACCACCTTCCTGACGTTGAATTCTTCGATGATTTCAAGATGGACATCAGGCCCGAACTTGACGAACTCAGGCTCCGTCTCCGC
>JANONN010000033.1:0-2532 GCA_031420835.1 Ignavibacteriales bacterium
GGGCCCAATGCTTTATTCGACTCTTGGGAACGGCTCAGGAAAATCATCCAAGCTCGAAAGACCTCCTCTGAAGTTTTGGTTGAAGAATTCATTTCTGGCCAGGAAGTAGCCCTGGAGGGACTTCTGGAAAGCGGTCATTTAAGAGTTTTGGCACTTTTTGACAAACCCGATCCTTTGGAAGGGCCATTTTTTGAAGAGACCATCTATGTGCGGCCTTCTAGACTCGCTTCCAGGATGCAAGAAGAAGTCATCGCTTGCACTGCGCGGGCAACAAAAGCTCTGGGGCTTGAAACAGGTCCGGTGCATGCCGAGCTGAGGATTAACCAGAAAGGTCCCTGGATCATCGAGATTGCTGCCAGACCCATTGGTGGCCGCTGTTCCCGGGCATTGCGGTTTGGTTTGGGCATTTCATTGGAGGAACTGATTATTCGCCAAGCGCTTGGCTTTGAAACAGGCTCGCTCCACGTCGATCCGACCCCATCCGGGGTCATGATGATCCCTATTCCACAGCCGGGGATATTGAAGAAAATATCAGGAGTAGAAGAAGCGAAAGCTATTCCAGGGGTGGTGGACATTCTACTCACCACGCACATTGGACAGCAGCTTGTGCCCCTTCCCGAAGGATCAAGTTACATTGGATTTATTTTTTGTAGAGAGCAAACCCCACAGATCGTGGAGGAAAGACTAAGAGTAGCGCACAATAAACTGAAGTTTGAGGTTGAGTCGATCGGCACTGATTTGCCCGATCGAGTATTAGAATCCTGCCACGAAACAACATGAAATATTTTACAATGCCGTCCCGCTTGAAGCAAATTGAATTTGTGATAGCAAGCGGGACGGCACTGCGTAAGGCTACAGACGTTATGTGCAACCATTTTTACAATAGAGACTAACCTGATGAACAAATACATAGCAGAAGCAGTTGGCACATTTGGATTGGTGTTTTGCGGTACAGGCGCAATAATTATCAATGAGGTCACTTCTGGCACAGTGACCCATCTGGGCATAGCGGCGACATTCGGTCTGATCGTCCTTTCGATGATCTTTGCTGTTGGTGATATTTCAGGCGCTCATTTGAATCCTGCTGTGACAATTGGGTTTTGGGTTTCAGGACGCTTTCCCCGACGAGCAGTCTTTCCATATATTACAAGCCAACTCATCGGAGCTTTAATCGCAAGCACTGTTCTCAAATTGCTCTTTCCAGAGAACTCGACGTTGGGGGCAACTACGCCTTTAGGGCCTGCTATTCAATCTTTTATTCTTGAAACAATCCTCACCTTTTTGCTAATACTTGTCATCATGAGCGTTTCGACAGGCTCGAAAGAAAAAGGTGCCTTGGCTGGTATAGCAGTTGGCTCGGTAATCTTGTTGGAAGCCGCCTTTGCTGGACCAATCTCTGGAGCTTCTATGAATCCCGCACGGTCTCTTGCTCCAGCAGTCATCTCAGGCAACTATCAACACTTGTGGGTTTATTTGTTCGCTCCAATTCTTGGAGCGATTCTCGCCGTCTTTGTCTGGCAACTCATCACAGAAAAAGAAAGAACATCTCAATGAAAAAGTTATTGTTCGTTTGCATCGGACAGACTTCCCGATTTCATTACATTGTTAGAGTCTCTACAAAAACAACTCGGTGAGGACGATCCATCGCAACCGACATCGTTTCCGGTCGTTCACACTGGTTCTGTTAATGAACCAAACTCCTCGACCGGAGGAAGAAAGGCAGGCGATTCAGTGCTTGAATCTGTTCTTCCGGAAGGGCGCTCAAGCTCGGCTGGGATAGAAAAGAAAAACAAAGAGGAGTGATACAATGAAATCTTCTGTCAAAAATATCTCGAGATCGTTACCTGGATTAGCTGCCCCATTTGCAAACCTGCTGTTGATGGTCACGATCCATTCAATCGCTCTGGCTCAATCAACTCAAACTCCGGTCAAAGACAAGCCATTTGTTGTTGAGTATTACTACAAGGCTCAGTGGGGACATGCGGATGAATTTATCCAGTTATTTAAGAAGAACCACTATCCCCTTTTGAAAAAGGAAATGGAGCTGGGGAGAATCTTGTCTGTAAGTGGCACCAAACCTCGTTATCACGTAACCGAAGATGGACGCTGGGATTACAGAGTCACGATCGTTTGGAAAAACGTTCAACTGATTGATGATGGCTTTGACGAGGAGAATCTTGCACGCCAACTGTTTCCCGATCAAGTGAATTACAAAAAGGAAGAACAGCGGCGATTTGAGATCTTAGTTGGGCACTGGGACGTACCAATCGTGAATGTTGAATTGGACAGGTGAGAGAGCTTTCAACGTTCGTCGAATGCGAAACCGAGGTTGTCGTCGCTGTTCTCTGGAAATTGTGCTCTTGCTGCGCTGGAGTCTACGGGACATCGCTCCGATCGAAAGACCCCGTGCCCGAAAGAACTGCCAAGCGATCCCTCTCCCGTAAGGAGAGCTGAGAATATGTTCGTTGTGCCATACACCTAGGATAACGAATCTCATGAATTGTATCCCCAGGGTGTTGCACTTGCTTATTG
>JANONN010000034.1:0-1851 GCA_031420835.1 Ignavibacteriales bacterium
ATAAATGACTTCGCTGCACGAAGAAAGAATCCTCAAGGATTCTCAGGTTCAGTCCGATTCATCGGACTTTTTTCGTTATAGCGAGACCATTGATGGTCTCGTGAGAAAGCAAGTGATTCCTTCGAATAATTCTCAAAAATCAGTTTTGCGTAACATCAGTTACTAACATATCGCCGTCTCAACTCCTCAAATGCTTTCTTCTCTCTCTTTCATATTGAACGGCAAGATCGTTCGGCTCGACATGAGTCCCCGTACGGGGATGAGCGAGGCGAACATTTCTCCCATAACCACCGTTCTAAACTACCTTCGTTCGCTCCCTTCTCATAAAGGCGTTAAGGAAGGATGTGCGGAGGGGGATTGCGGTGCCTGCACAGTTGTCGTAGGCGAGCTTTCCGACGATGGGACGACTCTCTATTATAGAAGCGTCGATTCGTGTCTGGTGTTCCTTCCGATGATACACGGCAAGCAACTGATCACCGTTGAAGAGCTTGCCCCATCGGGGCTTGCGCGGGACAAAGGAGAATTGCATCCCGTGCAGCAGGCGATGGTGGAGACGGGCGGAAGTCAATGCGGCTACTGCACTCCCGGATTTATCATGGCGATGTTCGCACTGTTTAAGTCGAAAGGGAATCCTTCACGGGCAGAGATTGATGATGCCTTGACCGGCAACTTGTGCAGATGCACGGGTTATAGGCCGATAGTGGAAGCAGCGGCAAAATCGTGTGTAAGTGGTGCGAAGGATCACTTCACGAAGAACGAATCTGAGATTGCCAGGATGCTTCGCGCGATTCCGAAGGAATCGTTGCATGTGAAGAGTGCAACACAGGAGTACTTCCAGCCGAGAACGCTCCGTGAAGCTCTCGACTTCAAGCAGTCGCAGCCCGATTGTATTGTCATCTGTGGTGCGACGGATGTGGCGCTCCGAGTGACGAAGAAACATGAGCTCCTGCAGACAATTCTCGATCTATCCAAAATCGATGAACTAAGAGGAATAAAGGACGATACCTCTGAGGTTCGAATCGGAGCGGCAGCGACGTTGAGTGATTTAATGCCGCACGCCAAGAAGCATTTCCCCGCTTTGCATGACATACTTTCCGTGTTTGGCTCTCTGCAAATAAGAAATCTTGCCACGCTTGGAGGGAATCTTGGAACGGCCTCGCCCATCGGTGACACATTGCCTGTTCTTATCGCCTACAATGCGAGTGTCGTTTTGCAGAATCTTGATGGGGAAAGGGAAGTTCCGATGGATGAGTTCCTTATTGGATATCGGCAAACCGCAAGGAAGAGGGATGAGTTGATTACGCAGGTCATCATCCCAAAACTTTCGAACGGGGTTGTTGTGAAATCATACAAAGTCTCGAAGAGGAAGGATTTGGACATCGCAACGGTGAGCGCGGCCTTTCGACTCGAACGAGATGGTGGGAAGAAAATTGGTTCAATCAAACTTGCGTACGGTGGCATGGCAGATCGAACGAAACGAGCAACCCGTGTCGAGGAGTTTCTTCAGGGGAAACAATGGTTGCGTGGCGTTGTGGAGGAAGCAATGCCAATGATCGAAATGGAATTTACTCCTATCTCCGACGCACGTGGCGGAGCGGAATTCCGGAGGGTGGTGGCGAAGAACTTGCTACTGAAGTTTTGGAATGAAACAACAGCAATGGATTGATGCTTGCCCGCCGAAGCGAAAGCGAAGGCGGGGATTGTTGGATGAATGGATTCAGAAACCTATGAAGGAGTTGTCGGGATAGCCCTTGCAAGAGGGAACCTTGTCAAGGATCTCTCTGCACAATCCACTGAACCTTGACAAGGTTGCACTGCGACGAGCTTTGTAAGCTTCTGTTTTCAATCATC
>JANONN010000035.1:0-2506 GCA_031420835.1 Ignavibacteriales bacterium
CGTGCCGTGAACGTGAATGAGTTGCCGATGAAGTACTGATTTCGAAGGCCGGGACTGAGGGAAAAGTCGTTGGGATTGATAAACGAGCCAATGTCTGCTCCGTAACGACTAAGCGTGTACGTCACTCTGACGTCGTTTTGCTCGCTGACCACCTTTTGGCGCAGAGAAAAGACAACCTCAAACAGGTTGTACGTGATGTCAGTCGAAACAGTATCCGGCGTTAGCTCGAACGAGCTTCGTGTCTTCCGCGTGATGTTATACAGTTCAAGTGACAGAATCGGCGAGAGGCCGAGCTGATAGAACAGAGGAACCCGATCTTTGTACTCAAACATCAAAAACAGGTCACGCTCGAACCGACGATTCACCGCGGCCCCACCAAAGAGCGCCAGCTTGTCCAACATATCGTACGAGCTAAAGTACAGTCCCGCCTTGATGACATCAAGTCCCCGGTTTTTCGGATTGTAGTTGTCAACTCTCACGACGGGAATGAGAGTAAGACTTGTGAATACATTGCGGTAGGAGCGCGAAACAGGCGGATCAGTTCGGGCTAGCTCACGCTTTTCGAAAGGCACAAACGCCAAGCGTGACGCCAAGTTCTGATTCTCTTTTCCCCCTTTCAGCACATCCTTGATCATGGCAATCTTGTACCCCGTACCGGTGTACAGCGCAAACGCGAGATCACCGCTCCTGCTCACTGTGGGCAAGAATGCTCCGCCAAGAACATTCGTAATCTGTCTCCGGTGCATCGTCTCCAGTTCAAGGGCGTAGATATTGAAAACGCCGCCTGAGTCTTCGGCGAGCTCAGTCGAGCCGTCTTCGGCGAGCGAATCGACTGAGCGACTCGACTGAGCTCGTCGAAGTCTCGTCGAAGTCTCAGACGAGCCGTCTTCTGCAAAGAAGAGTTGACGTCCATCGGAGGAGAAGGCTGGATTCCGGGCGTCTGCTTCGCCGGGAATGATCTTCATCGTTCCGCCCTCATCGCCGACGATCGCAATAGACTGTTTGTGCCCGGTGGAAAAGCCAAACGCAATCGATTTTCCATCCGGCGACCATGCAGGAGTGAAGACTTGCTCACCGTTCGTGAAGGTCGTGACTTCTCGGACATTCTTGCCATTTTCATCGCAAACACCGACGTTCAGCGTCCCATCAGCACCGAAAGCAAATACGAGTTTTGATCCATCTTGGGAAAGCTGCGGATTGAAGGCGCGAAGTCCGTACGTGAGCCGCTCTTCTTCTTCGTCCATCAAATCAAACCGGTAGATGTCGCTATACTTCGAACCGAATGGATTTTTTCGAGTGAGCTTTGAATAATAGAGATACCGGCCATCCGGCGAAAACGACAACGTAGAACGAACACCTGGGAGAACTCGCTTCTTCTCACCGGTTGCAAGGTCCATAAGATACACGGAGCTCAACGACAAATAGTCGCGCTCTTTGTTCGACACATAGGCGAGCTTCTTGCCGTCGTTACTGAATGCGGGATAGAAGTTCCCGAACCCTTCCTTCTCTACAATCTCACCTTCAACGCGATGTGGCTGAATACTCTCCGCAACCGTACGATACGAAAGCATCTTTGCGTTTTTCCATTCATCATACAACTCCATTCCGGTTTTTTCCAATTCTTCCCTAATGGCTCCATCAATCGTCACGCGTGGCAACGAAGCGAGCCTTCGCGACACCGCCACGAGCTTCTCGACTCCGTACGTCTCTGCTATGTACTGAACGATCGAGAACCCTGCATTGTACGACTGCTCGTTTCCTAAACTCGTCTTTCCGAAGACCGCCATCTCTTCCCATGAAAGAAGCGTTCCTTCCAGCATCGCCGTCCTCAACATCATATCGCGGTGTGAGTCCCAATAATCATGCTTCAGGTCGGGATGATTGTACTGCGCCGTTCCTTCGGCGAACCAACTTGGAACGAGAAAAGCTGAGAGTGGGTACGAGACAATAACATTAGGAAAACCGTACAGAACGTCGGGTCTTCGTTCTGCTTCGTACCCAAGCCATTGGAAATAGAGAGCCGGTACTTTGCGGCCCAGCTTCATCGCTGTTTGAATCTGCACGATGTGTGTGAACTCATGTGTGACGACATTGTGCAACCATGGATGTGTGCCGCGAAACTCGAAGTCGAGCGATGGCGCCCAGATTTCAATTCGATTGTCGTAGAAATACGCAGCGCCGTTCGAGTAGTCGTCATGATCGCGCAGGACGATGCTGATCCGCTGATCGGGACGATGTTGATACATCTCTGTGATGGGGTGATAGACTGCCTCGGCAATACGCGCGACTTCGGCGGCGGTCCGTCCCGAGCCAGTGTGAAAGTGAACCAGGAAATGTTCTGTCTCGATCGTATTCCATTCAAGCTCCGGGTGGGTGTACTCCCCGTTCTGTGCTGATAGCCGTGAGACGAGCGACAGGAGGGCAAGAAGGATGACTGAAGAGAATCTCAAGGGAGGTTAGAAACTGATGTTACGCCGTGCCTGCGGCAGGCAGGCAAAACAGGTAT
>JANONN010000036.1:0-1737 GCA_031420835.1 Ignavibacteriales bacterium
AGGAGTTGTCGGGGGGCTTGTGGGATGGAACTCCTGAACCTGCGGGAGTCCTCACACGCATCCCTCCCGACAACTCCCTTGGAGCATTTTGGTATGATCCGATCTTTTCATTGTTCATTGTTCATTGCCCATCTTCACTTCAACCCCATCAACTCTCTCGCCCCCTCAAGCCCGGCTTCGGTTATGTCAGTTCCGCTCATCAGCTTTGCCACTTCCTCCACACGTTCTTCGAGTGTGAGCGTCCGAAGGCGAGTGGTGGTACGCTTGCCATCCTCTACCTTTTCGACAACGAGATGTGTATCGGCCAGGCCGGCGATTTGCGGCAAGTGCGTGATGGCAATGATCTGATGAAACTGCGAAAGGTTCTTCAAGCTTCTCCCGACCGCTTGCGCGATGCGACCGCTTACACCGACATCAATCTCGTCGAAGATCAACAGTGGCAACCGCTCCGACTTCGCAAGAATCGTCTTCAGCGCGAGCATGACGCGAGACACCTCGCCACCGGAGGCTGTGCGAGCAAGGGGTTTCAGGTCTTCGCCAAGATTCGTGGAAAGGAAGAACTCAACGATATCCATCCCCTTCGTGGTTGCTTCGTATGCATCACGACCTAACTTCACATAGACACGCTTGCTGCGATCGAGACCGTTTTCTTTTCCAATCACACGATTCTCGATCCTGATGTCGAATTGCGCGTTCGCAATCCCCAACTTTGCCAACTCCGCCACGACCGCCTTGTTGACCTTTGCGACAAGCTCGCGTCGCTTCGTTGAAACTCGTTGTGCGGCAGAGGAACACTCCGTTCGTTTTTCATCAATCTGCTCTTGAAGCTTCTTCAGTTCACTTTCGAAGTGTTCCGCCAGTTCGAATTCCCGACCGATCTTCGCACGGTTTTCCAAAATGGATTCGATGGAACCGCCATATTTTTTCCTCAGCATCGAAAGACGCCCTAAGCGCTCGCGGATCTGTTCGAGTCGTTCTGGATTGAACTCAATCTTCGAATTGTAGCTTTGGACGAACTTCGTCAGCTCATTGATCACCGCCACGGCTGATGCACATTCATTCTTCGCTTCTTCAAATGCTTTGTCTATCGAGGCAAGGTCTTCCAACTGATTGCGTGCCATCACGAGCTGGTCATACACCGCTCCCTCTCCCTCATACAGCATCTGATACAATCGAGATGTTGCCTCGAACAACTTCTCCGCATTCTCCAGAATCCTCAACTCCTGTTCAAGTCTTTCTTCTTCTCCGGGTTTCGGATCAACGGCATCAATCTCTTTCATCTGAAACTCGTAGAGGTCACGCCTTTCCTTGAGATGCTGCTCTTTGGTTGTCAGTTCATCGAGATTGTTGAAAAGTGTTGTGAGAGCGTCGTAGTGTGTGCGGTATTCGCGGACAAGCCCTTCAAGTCCGCCAAAGTCGTCAAGGAGTTCAAGGTGGGTTTCCGTCCTCAGCAACGATTGATGCTCGTGTTGCCCATGGAGATCAACAAGATGATCGCCGATCTCTTTGAGAATGGTCAGCGTTGTCGGCGTATCATTGACGAAGCAGCGGCTCTGACCTTTCGCGGAAACTTCTCGACGCAGGATGAGGCTCTCGCTCACATCAAGTTCATTCGACTCGAGCAGCGAGCGGACTTTCTTGTTCCCGGCGATTCCAAACACACCTTCGACGATCGCCTTCTCCGTTCCTTTCCGCACCACGTCGCTGCTTGCTCGCTCGCCAAGAATAAGACTGAGC
>JANONN010000037.1:0-7100 GCA_031420835.1 Ignavibacteriales bacterium
GATGATGACGGCACAGACGACCAACGCCAAGCGACCAAAGAGATATTTCATAACAGCCTCCATCTATTGAATGAATAGTGATGTGTTGATCCAACAAAAACTCTGGCCCAAATCTAACGAACGGCAAATCGAAACGCAAACAAAAGTTTCTTAGAAGAACCTAATCAAACTGGTTTTGTGCTCTCGGTCATGGCTCGCAGCGCTGCTGCGTTGGATTTGTGGCCTCCCGTTCACACATCCGTGCCCTCGCAGCAGGCACCACTGGCTCCTCATTGTAGCTTCACTTGAATAGTCTTCACAATCTCCGCGAATATGACATACGTCTTTCCGGAGATGGTTGAAAATCTGAGACTCCTCAAATACTGATCCCTGATCTTATCCTTTTTTAGTCCTGCTTCTGTGTAGTGTTGGCTCCCGTCGACCTCAACATCCAATTTTGCAGCGAAAGAATAGAAGTCAAGGATATATTTCCCCACGATCTTCTGCCTGTAGAATTGGACACCACCTATTTGTTTTCGTCGTATTCGCGACCAGAGAAGCCGCTCGGCGTCTGTCATGTTGTTTCGGAGTAAACGAGAAAACGTCTTGAGCTTTTTGTTGTATGGAATCATCGGCTTCTCTGTTTTGGCGAATCCCCCTTTGGGAAAGGGGGTAGCGTGTTTTTTTCTTTTGCCTCAGAGCCAAAGAAACTTCCCTTCGGTGGGCAACTTCGCCAAAGTAGCAGGTCTTGTTCAACACTGTTTGTTGCAGCGGAAATCTAAGGAAAATCCGAATAAGAATGAAGTGGTCCCGATTCGTGGTCCTGACCAAAAAGAATTCATTGAAGCGAAGAGAAAAAAGCAGTACTTTGATTGAGCAATTCATTAGTAGTCCATCCATTGTTTCTCAAAGAGGTTGCCATGAAAAATATCGCGGTCGTTCTGTTGTGCGTTCTAATACTCGGGTTGACTGCTGGTGCAGCAGAGAATCCGAAGGTTGTCCATATCACCATTTCCGGTTTGCATTGTGACAACTGTTCTGGGAAAGTTGAGAAGGCATTAAAGGGGATCAAAGGTGTGGAGAAAGTCGGAGTGAGCCTTGAAAAAGGGGAAGCGGTTGTTACTCTTGCGTCCAATGCAAAGGTAAAGACCGAAACCCTTGTCAACGCAGTTGCCAAAGCAGGCTATGAAGCAAAGGCTGGCAAGATTCACGCTACTCCAACCGAGAAGTGTGACGATGACTGCACGGATGAAAAAGATCAAGCATCAAAGGACGCAGGCTGCTGCAGCACGGACAAGAAAGCGGAATCTGGGAAATCGCACGGTAAGCACTAACTCCGTTCGATAAAAAGAAAAGCGACCGCCACTCCTCAAGTTCGAAGAGTGGCGGTTTTGTTTTTCTTGACGCTTGCAGCCTTTGAAAACGTTACTTCCAGAGCACAATTTCCCTCAACGGTTTTCGATGAATATTCGGGACCTTGACACTCTCTGCGGGATAACCGACGGGGATCAGGAGGAACGGTTTTTCATTCTCGGGGCGGTCCAGGATCTTCTGAAGAAAATCCATCGGGCTTGGTGTATGAGTCAGTGAGACAAGTCCAGCATTGTGAATCGCAGCAAGTAAGAATCCCGCCGCAATCCCCACGGATTCTTTGATGTAATAGTTCTTTCGGGTTTTCCCATCAACAGTATCATAACTGATCGAGAAGACAACGATCAACGCAGGGGCAATGTCGAGAAACTCCTTGTGCCAGTCGGTGCCAAGAACCGCGAGATCATCCAGCCATTCTTGCGGCATTCGGCTCTCATAACTTTCCCGCTCCTCTTTCTCAGCAGCAATCCTGATTTGATGTTTCAGCTTCGAATCTGTCACGACAACGAATCGCCACGGCTGCTTGTTGGCGCCTGATGGAGCTGTACCGGCAGTCTTGA
The DNA here is from genome assembly GCA_031420835.1 of Ignavibacteriales bacterium. GTDB lineage: Bacteria > Bacteroidota > Ignavibacteria > UBA10030 > UBA10030 > JANONN01. Next base: position 1,911 of record JANONN010000037.1, read on the forward strand.
TGATATCTTCGAGAAGCTCACGCGACACCGGCTGGTTGGAGAACTCTCGAACCGTGCGTCTATGATGACAGAGTTCCCAAAAGGAACGGGCGCGTTCAAGTTGCTCATCGTGGGAGAAACGAAGCGGAGAATACGAGATGAAGTCAGACATAGATTTAATCCATTGAAATGAAGGACGGTGGAATGATAAACGAATTCTGATACAGTTGCAATCGTCCAAAGCGGTCAACCGAACGAATGAGACATTTGTATCATGCACGAGTTTTGACTAAGTTGGTTCAGCCCTTCCTGCAAGAAGCCCTAAACTTCTAGCGGTAAGGGCGGGGTGTTTTTATTTTGGCGTGCTGGAGAACGGAAAGAATCTACTGACTCGGAGAATAACGGATTTTCATCGCTGGCAAACTCGCATCATGAAGGCAACAACAAAAAGAATTCTTGAGTCCCCACCGTTTCGGCAACTTCAAAATGAAGCGGAACGACTCGACGCTGGGAAGCCGCTGTACTTAACAGGGATCAGCGGCTCGCTCTTGGCGTTTGTCACATCGTTTCTTTTTGAGCACCGGCAATCCCAGATGTTGATCGCCGTGCCGGAAAAAGATCAAGCGGAACAACTACGCGACGATCTTGCGCTGCTCGTCGGTGAAGAACGAGTGCACTTGGTCGTTCATGCGACGCACCATGATGCGAAACTGCTCGATATGACGGCCCCGATAGCCCAAGTCGAAGCGCTGAGAGCGCTCGCTTCGGGTGAAAGCGTTATTGTTGTAGCATCTGCCGAAGGGATCGTACAACCACTGCCGCATCCCACGCGACTCTCGCAACGCACGAAGATGTTGGAACAGGGGAAGGATTATCCATTTGAAGGGCTCCTGCAACAGCTCGAAGAGTTTGGATTCGAGCGGAAGGACTTTGTCGAAGGTTATGGCGACCTCGCAGTGCGCGGTGGAATTCTTGACGTGTTCCCTTACGTCGGCGAACACCCTGTGCGCGTGGAATTTTGGGGTGATACCATCGAGTCCATTCGGGAGTTTGATGTGCTCTCTCAACGTTCCATCCGCACACTGCACTCAGCAAGCATCGTCGCCAATCTCGCAGACTTTCACAATGAACACTCAACTAAAACTTCTCTACTCGACTATCTCGATGCCAACGCACTGCTCTTCCTTGACCAACCAGAGCTAATCGAACGAGAAATCGAAGAATTTTTCAAAGAAGGGGTGACGAACATATTCGACTGGCAGACGTTAGAAGAACAATTCTCTACGCGCGCGCGCATCGTTCATTCGATGATGCACCCTTCCACTGCTACGGTCGTATTCTCATCAACGCCACAGCCGCCCGTCAACGGAAAGATCAAATTGTTGATCGAACAGATAAGAAGACTTGGACAGAAGGGATATGACATTCTCATCACCTGCGATACCAAGAACGAGGCGACTCGCATCGAGGAACTTATTGGAGAGGAGCTTGAACAACCTGTCGAACCGGCAGGCGAAGAAGATATGAATGTTTCTCCTCGACATCCTCTTAGCTATAGGATCATTCCTGAGGCGCTGCATAATGGATTCATCTATGATGCGTCGAGGATCGCGCTCTTCACGGAACACGAAATTTTCGGAAGGCTGAAACGCCGAGCGTTGGGGAAACGAAAAGCCTTCCGCGGCATCAGCCAGAAAGAACTCCATCAGTTACGGCGTGGCGATTTTGTCGTGCATCACGATTTCGGGGTTGGCAAATTTTCCGGATTGCAGAAGATCAAAGTGTCAAGCGCGGAACAAGAAGTGATGAAGTTAGAATATGCAGAGAACGATGTCGTTTATGTGAATCTGAACTTCGTCAATCGTGTTCAGAAATATGCATCACAAGAGGGGCATATTCCGCAGCTTATGAAGCTTGGGACGCCACAATGGGACCGACTGAAAGCGCGGGCGAAAAAGCGTATCAAGGACATTGCACGTGATTTGATCAACGTGTATGCTCGCCGAAAACATGAACCGGGATTCGCGTTTTCGCCGGACACGCACTGGCAGAAAGAGATGGAAGCCTCATTTATGTTTGAGGATACACCCGATCAAGCCCAAGCCACAAACGATGTGAAACAGGATATGGAAAGTCCGGCACCGATGGAGCGTCTCGTCTGTGGTGATGTTGGATTTGGAAAAACGGAAGTGGCGGTCCGGGCTGCATTCAAGGCTGTGATGGATGGGAAACAAGCGGCGGTGCTTGTTCCGACCACCATTCTCGCCGCTCAGCATTTCAACACGTTCATGGATCGGCTCGGAAGATACGCGGTAAAGATCGCATCCCTTACTCGATTCAAGACGCCGAAGGAGCAAAAGCAAATCCTCAATCAATTGAAAGAAGGCCACGTTGATATTCTCATCGGCACACACCGGATGCTGTCGAAGGATGTCGAGTTCAAACATCTCGGTCTTTTGGTCATTGATGAGGAGCATCGGTTTGGAGTGTCGGCGAAGGAAAAGTTGCGGCAGTTGCGAACAACCGTTGATACGCTCACCCTCACGGCGACACCGATCCCGCGAACTCTGCAGTTCTCGTTGCTGGGAGCGCGTGATCTTTCCATTATCAACACACCGCCGCGCAACCGACTTCCCATCGTTAGTGAAATCGCTCAGTTCGACCTGAAGCTCATTCGGGAAGCCATTCTCAAGGAGATGCACCGGGGGGGACAGGTTTATTTCATCCACGATCGCATCGAGACCATGGATGCCATTCAAGCCATGCTGAGCGAGCATGTGCCCGAAGCCCGGTTTCACATCGCTCATGGGCAAATGGCTGGCCACGAATTGGAGCGAACCATGATGGCGTTTCTGGACAGGAAGTACGATGTGCTCCTTTGCACGAAGATCATCGAGTCAGGAATTGATATCCCAAGCGTCAATACCATCATCATCAATCGAGCCGATCGGTTCGGGCTGGCGGAGTTGTATCAATTGCGTGGGCGTGTTGGGCGGTCGAACGTCCAAGCATATGCCTATTTGCTGACGCCCCCCTTGTCGGTGCTACCCCGTCACGCGTTGCGACGACTACAGGCCATTCAGGAATTTACCGAGCTTGGATCGGGATTCAATCTGGCGATGCGCGATCTAGAAATTCGGGGAGCGGGAAATCTGTTAGGTGGTGAGCAATCCGGGTTCGTGATGGAAATGGGATTCGAAATGTATCAGAAGATTGTTGAAGAAGCGGTGCGAGAATTGAAAGAGCAAGAGTTTCAAGAGGTGTTTGCCAAGGACACCGTTGAACGAAAACGACAGGAAGTGGAGACCGTTGTGGAAACGGATATTGAGGCGTTCATTCCGGATTTCTATGTCGAATCGGATGCTGAGCGATTGGATGTGTACCGGCGACTCTATCGTGCAGCGCACTTGTCTGATGTGCAGGCAATGAGGGAGGATTTGCGGGATCGCTTTGGGGAATACCCTGAAGAAGTTGAGAATCTCTTCGCGACCGTGGAGGTGAAAGTGCTTGCGTCCATGAGCGGTTTTTCAAAGGTTGAGTTGCATGGCAGCGAGATTACGTTGAGCTTTCCCCGTGCTGCCGACACAGCATTCTACGAGCAGAACAACGGAAGGGAATCCCCCTTTCAACGGATCATAGATCTGTTGCCTCAGCTTCCCGGGTACAGCCCGCGGTTGCGTCAGGAAAAAGAGCGGCTCATACTTCGCGGGAGGCTCAAAGAGGCGAGCGATCCACAAGGTCGGCTGAAGGAGCTTCACGATTTGCTCATTCATTTACGGAATGAGGTGGTTCCTCAGGCGGAAGAGAGCACTTTATGACGCGCATAGGTTCGCCTCATCGGATTCCAGTACGACTTGCAGAGGCGCCTGAATCGGGCGAGCTGTTTGTTGGCAAAACGTAACTCCTAAGTAACTCAATCGTGAGTTACTCTTTTTGAGAAAAATTCGCCGCAGGCGCACTGAACGCGCTACTCAGCATGTGTGTCAATAACGCCGTTTGGTAATAGACGATGCGGGCAAGTTGAACTCCTGACGGAGTTCCTTCTTCCTGTTTTGGTTCTTGTTATCCCGATGTAAAACATCGGGACGACTCCTAAGGAGTCTTTCCGAAAACCGAGTCAGTATTGCCAATCCCGTAGGGATTGCACGTTTGTAGTTCAGAACAACCAATAGAGTTTAGAACCCCGTAGGCCTGTCCGCCGCTATGCCTGCTTGCCGAATGTTCAGCAGGCAAGCTCTGGCAGGCGGGGGTTCTACTGCCATAGAATATGTATGCTGAGGAGTTACGTTGCCGTTACTTAAAGTGTGAGCCTTATCGCATCTCCTCCCCCGAAGGGGTCCTTCGGACAAACTCTCCTTAATGTCTTAGACTCCTTCTCCCAGAGGATCTCTACGTTTTTCCCTTCCGTTGTTTCACTTCACGAACGATGCGCAGCACACCATAGCTGAATCGTCCGCCCAACATCTCAAAGACACCCGTCATGTTGCCGTACCCCAACGCATGGAACGCGGCGCTGATTTCCCGAAGTTCATCCGGATCGACAAGGCGACGCAGGTCTATCTCCTCACCGGCGTTCACTGCTGCCAGCAGGTGTGTGTAGATTGTGCTGCTTTGAAGATTGCGCGCGACTGCAATTGCCTCAACAGACTTCCCGGCCCGAAAGAGCCGCAGCGTTTCCCGCGTCGTTTCATTTATTCCGCGAGATATGTGAAGCCGTTCTTTCACGGGGTGAATCGACTTGTTGAGTGGCATGTTTTGTATGTCACGAAATCCCGCCGTTGTTTGGCGGGACTCCGCTTCCGCAAACTCCCGTCGTGGATTAGTTTGCACGTACCGTGCAATTTCATTCATGAACATCTTGCCAAAGTCCTTTAGTTTATTCTCACCGACGCCGCTGATACGCATGAACTCTCGCTGGGTCGTCGGGTAGGAACGTGCCATCTGTCGCAACGCCGCATCGGAGAAAACAACGAAGGCAGGAAGGCCCCGTTCGTCTGCAACTCGCTTTCGCAACGATCTCAGTCGCTCAAACAACGAAGGATCGTATTCTTCTCCCCCTTCTCGCACTTTCAACACCTCTTCCAACTTTACAGGTTTGGCTAACATAAGGGACGTTCGACGCTTCAATGCTTCCAGCCCAGCCGGCGTCACCTCCACCACCGCAAAACCCCCAACCCCACGGGGGTCGGCGCGCACGCGCTGACCACGGCG
>JANONN010000038.1:0-11919 GCA_031420835.1 Ignavibacteriales bacterium
ATCATCATGATCGGGCCGCCCGGTTCAGGCAAAACGATGTTAGCGAAACGACTTCCGACCATCCTTCCGCCACTTGCGTTTGAAGAAGCGCTCGAAACGACGAAGATCCATTCGGTCGCGGGAGTTCTCCCAGCAGACGCGGCATTGGTTTCGATACGCCCTTTTCGATCACCACATCATACCATATCTGACGCGGCGTTGGTGGGGGGTGGGACAATCCCACGCCCCGGTGAAATATCGCTCGCACATCATGGCGTGCTGTTTCTTGATGAGCTTCCGGAGTTTGCTCGAAACGTGTTGGAAGTTCTCCGGCAGCCGTTGGAGGATAACAAAGTCACGATCAGCCGGTCGAAAATGTCGGTCGAGTATCCTGCTAACTTCATGCTCGTGTGCGCAATGAACCCCTGCCCGTGTGGGCACTTCGGCAACCCACATCAGGAATGCACGTGCTCACCGATTCACATTCAGAAATACATGGCAAAGATCTCGGGTCCGTTATTGGATCGAATTGACATTCACATTGAAGTCCCCGCCGTGAAGTACGACGAGCTTTCTGCGAAACGTGCAGGGGAAAGCTCGCATCTGATCCGCGAGCGAGTCATTCACGCTCGCCGGAGTCAGGCGAGACGTTTCGAAGGGCGCAAGAGTCTCTTCTGCAATGCCGATATGCAATCAGCGGACATCAAAGAGTTCTGCGCCATTGATGAATCGGGTGCAGAACTGCTGAAGATGGCGATGAACAAGCTCGGCCTTTCCGCGAGAGCATACGATCGCATTTTGAAAGTGGCACGCACAATTGCCGATCTTGCTGAAAGTCCGCAGATACGTCCTGAGCATTTGAGTGAAGCGATTCAGTATCGGAGCTTAGACAGGAATTTCTATGCGGTGTGAGGGGGGTGTATTCGAGGGTGCAGGGTCCGACAGTAGCTTGCGGTTAGCGTAGGGACTTGATTCTCTGATCTCAAACAAATATATTACTTCACTCACTTATCGAAAGGGAAGCATTATGAAACATCTTCTGCTTGGCGTCATGTTCAGCTCGATGCTCGTACCGTCCGACACACAAGCCCAACTCTACGTCAAGGGGGGCATCGGATATGCTGCGAGTCTTGGTGGGATGCAAATCGACAGCGATAAAACCCAGACCACCGCCGGTGACGATTTCAAGTATCATTATGGGTCGTACGGCTCTGGCTTCGAATTGGGTGGATCGGTCGGATACACTCTCACACCAAGTGTAGGCGCGGAACTCGGTGTGTGGTACAATCTTGGTCCGAAGTACGAAGCGAAGGATACGCGCATCAACCCAGCGCAAAACAGAAACACGACCTACAGCGGTTCGCTTCTAGGCATCTCGCCCGCCATTGTCGTTTCCGGAGAAGTGTTCCGAGTGAAAGCGTATGCAAGGTTTGGATTTGTGGTGGGCATTCCAAAGTATGAGGTTGTGGACACTCGCCCTAATACAGATAAATATTCGGGCGGCATGCTGTTTGGCTTTCAGGGTGGGCTGGGGGTGGTTATCCCTTTCAGGGGGAAATTGTCCGCGTTTGGCGAGCTCTCTATCCAAAACGGTTCATGGTCACCTACGAAACTAGAGCGGACAAGTGGTGCAACCACGACAAGTATCACCCTGAAGGATGCCTACAACAGTTCTGAGCAATTTGTTCGCGCTCAACCTTCGATTCCTTATGGGAATATCGGCCTACGGGCAGGATTGAAGATCGGTCTGTGAGGAGAATCGTTGGCTACAGAAGGAATTTGTAGCGTGGTTTTTGGGGATTAATTCCGTGTGACGATAATCATATGCGTTATGGTTTTAAGTTAGTATTGTTCCCCAGCGGTTCTCGTGTCAAGGATGCTTAGGAATTTAGCTTGCTTGCAGTTTATTCTGTATAACCAATTATTCTGTAAAACCAAATCTATTGGAGGGAATCATGAAACGCATTCTTTTTATTCTTGTTGGACTATCAATGGTCTGGGGCCTCTTCGGGTGTGACCCGGAAAAGCCCCCGAAGTTTCGCGTGAAAAATGACCGCGGGGCAGATGCAAGCTTGCAGGTCAAAACTTCCGGCGGAAACACGATCAACATTAACAATGTGAAACCAGGCACGTTATCCGCTTACCAAGATGTCGCGGCAGGAAAAACAGATATTACTGTTGATATTCAGGGTGAAACTGGTTCATTTACAGGTAGTTTCGTTGCTGCGACAAATTCAAGCTACACTGTCGTAGTCGCGAACACCACTCCGCCCACAGTAAACGTCGTGTCTCCATAACCGTGCAGTTGAGGAGGTATTGGATCCGTTTGATACTGAATATCGTTTCTTCACTATTTGAAACAATTCTAAGGAGGTAATACCATGAGAAAACCTATTGCACTGGCGCTGCTTCTTGCCCTGCCTATTTGGTGTTTGGCTCAAGAGCCACAATCAAAACAGGTTGAGAAGAAGACTGAACAGTCTGAAAAGAAGAAAGAACAGGCCGAGAAAATGATCGAGAAGGGGAAGGAGAAGCAGGCGGAGAAGAAGATGGAGCAAGCGGAGAAGAAGCTGGAACAGGCAGAGATGAAGGCTGAGAAAGACGCAAAGAAGGAAGCAAAGAAAGAAGCCAAGGCTGCAAAAAAGGCTGCCAAGAAAGCTAAATCAGAATCAAAGAACAAGTAACCGCACCATACAAAATCCCCCGAAGTTTCGCGTGCGAAATGACCGCGGGACAGATGCAAGCTTACAGGTCAAGACTTCCGGCGGAAACACAATCAATATTAACAATGTGAAACCAAGCACCACATCTGCTTACGCAAGATGTCGCCGCAGGACAAACAGATATTACTGCTACAATTCAGGGTGAAACCGGTTCATTTACAGGTAGTTTCGTTGCTGCGACAAATTCAAGCTACACGGTCGTAGTCGCGAACACCACTCCGCCCACAGTAAACGTCGTGTCTCCATAACCGTGCAGTTGCGCGGTAATTGATCTGTCGGGTTACGGAGTACCGTTCACCGTGAAGTACGACGAGTTTTCTGCAAAACGTGCAGGGGAAAGTTCGCATCTGATTCGCGAGCGAGTCATTTCAGGCCCGGCATTCCTGAGAGCCTTCAGATACGCCCCGAACATTTGAGTGAAGCAATTCAGTACAGAAGCCTCGACCGGAATTTCTACGGTCAATAAGTCCCCCCGACTATGCCCGCGGTATGATTCCTTCCATCTTTTTTGTATATTTTCCCTAGAAATTATCTTGAACTGACGGTGGCTCACTTCACAACGTTACACTCATTCCCGATTGAGGATAATACATGAAGAAACAATGGGGCGACGTATATTGGGGACTCGTTTTAGTTGCTGTAGGGGGAGTGTTCCTAGCAAAGAACCTTGGATATCTTGAATTGACGGTTTCGTGGCGACTCTACTGGCCTGTGATCTTGATCCTTATCGGGATTTCCTTCGTTGTGAAAACATTAGAGCGAAAAGGCTCTTAGCAGGCTGTTGAAAAAGGTGTTCATAGCCACGCGCTTTGGCGAAGCCATTCCTTCGGAACAGCTCGTGGAGACAAATGCAAGAAACAAATGTGGGTTTTAACCCATAGTTCTGCGAGAATTGGGGCTAAAGCCCAATAGGATTTCGTCAATCTTGTCCACGACCTGAAGGTCGTGGCTAGCCAAAACAGTTTTTCAGCAACATGCTAGACCTCATTGAGATCGAAGAACAATGAAGATCGCATCATTTGAAATAGACAAGCCAATCGTTCTTGCCCCGATGGAAGATGTGACCGACCTACCGTTTCGCGTTGTGTGCAAACGATTAGGAGCAGACATCGTATACACGGAATTCGTGAACTCCGAAGGCCTCCGTCGCGATTCTCTCAAGGCTCGTCAGAAAATGATCTTCTGGGAAGAGGAGCGACCCTTTGGAGTCCAAATCTACGGTGGAGAAGAATCTTCCATGGAGGTCGCAGCTCGCATTGTTGAAAGTGTTGAGCCGGACTTCATTGACATCAATTGTGGCTGCTGGGTGAAGGATGTGGCGCTCCGTGGCGCTGGCGCGGGACTTCTCCGTGATCTTCCGAGAATGGAACGGATTGTGAGCAGTGTTGTTCGTGGTGTGAATTTGCCAGTCTCTGTTAAGACTCGTCTCGGTTGGGATTCCGAAAGTATCCAAATCGTAGATGTTGCAAGTATGCTTGAGCAATGCGGGGTATCAGCAATGACGATCCATTGTCGCACACGAGCGCAAGGGCACAAAGGAGACCCAGACTTCTCATGGATTCCGAAGGTGAAATCTTCAGTCTCAATTCCGATCCTTGTCAACGGCAGTATTACCACTCCGCAAGCCATCAAAGAAGTGTTCCAAGAAACGGGATGCGACGGCGTGATGATAGGACGCGGGGCGATCGATAACCCATGGATTTTCAACCAAGCGAAACATTACGTGCTCACCGATGAACTCTTGCCGCTCCCAACGATCGAAGAGCGGTTCAGAGTATTGAACGAGCACCTACACCTGTCGGTGGAGTTCAAAGGAGAGCGGAAGGGAGTGATCGAATTTAGAAAGCACTATGCAGGGTATCTTCGATCTCTCCCAAACGCTTCGAAGGTCAGGCAGGAACTGATGCGGTTGGACGAAGTGAACCCAGTAGTGGATTTGCTCGAAACATACGTCCAAGAGCTTCAAAGCTTTGAACAACTCGTTCCAGTGTTTTAAGAGGAGGAACAATGCGAAATGCACCCGGAATCATCGTTGGATTGATCATGATCGTTCTCGGTCTTCTTTTTCTTCTTGACAATTTTGGATACATCGAGGCAGAGCAGGCCATTGCAGATTTCTGGCCACTCATTCTTGTCATTGTCGGCATCTCGTTTCTGCTGCGTGGAAGGAGAGCGGAGACGATCGCGCCAATACCTGCCCCGGCTACGACTGGAAACGAGACTAAGTCAACACGGGGAGGCTATTCGTTGAACTCAATTTCACAGTCCGAGATATTTGGGGATATCCGGATGGAATTCACATCTCAGGACTTTACGGGTGGCAACCTCAGTACGTTGTTCGGCGACGTTCGCCTTGACCTGACAAAATCCCGTATTCAGCAAGGGGAACATCATCTCCGCATCTCAACAATGTTTGGCGATTCCAAAATAGATCTACCGGAGGGGATAGAATTTGCTGTCCAAGCATCGTCCTTCCTGGGTGATATCAAGATCAAGGGGAACAAACGCTCTGGTTTTGCTCAATCGTTCTCATTCAAAACCCCCGGATATGATCAGGCGACTCGAAAACTGAATCTCAGCATCTCGCAAATGTTTGGCGACACTAAGATCTACTGATCACTATCTCGAATCCACACCAAAGCATGAGTATCTACTCCGCGCTCTCTTTTGATGCACCTATCATGCTCTACGCGACGTTTCATCAGGCGCGAAAAGGGGTCAAGCCAAATGACTACATCAACACGATGAAAGACCTTCATCGATTGTTGCATGAGCATAGTGAGGAGGTTCAACGGCTCTGGAACCAAACTCTCGATGCGACGATGTCGCACACTGTAACAAAGTTGCGGCGTTCCTTGTCGCAGTTCTTGACCACACCGCTCAAATCTGATGAGGTCGAAATCGAGCATGGATTAAGAGAACAATTGCGCGATTTCGTCAATGAGACTCTAGGTAATTCCCCGCTCGGCGTGATTGCTTCTACGGAAGCAAGAATTGTCGTCAATGGGGAAGAGATGGGCTTACCTAAGAAGATGGCAGCAGGAGGGAAGCCATATCTCAAGGAACTTTCATTTTATCTCGGCAAGGGATTTTCACCAATCTTCGAGTCAAATTTCTTCGTGCACGGAGCGGCGAACCTCGACATCATCGAACATATGGTCCGCGACCGCGTTGGCATCTATACTCCGGTGCATGGCAAGCACATTAAGGAGTTCGAAGGCTACTCATACGCCCTTTACAATCTGATTCATTTGCACGGCGAACTGAAACGGGGGGAAGAGCGCTATGAGGTGGCGCTATTTTTCTCGAAGGGGGAGACAAGGTACGCTCCTTTTCGGAATGGATTAGTCGAACTGATCAGCCGATTGACTCAGTCGCACTCCATCTCACATGCGTCTCTGTGGCAGCGGAAACTTGGGCTTGGCGTGGGAAGAGAGTTTGTCTTCCGTGTGCGGGGGGATGACGTCAAATCTCTCACGAAGGTTATTCGCGATCTTGATTTCGAAGAACAGCCATTTGTCACAGACGCACTCAAGAGGGGACACATCCTCATCAAGGAGTTTCTTTCCTAAAACCCTTTCATGCCGCGCCGAGAATCTCCACAACACCTCAAAGCAAGAACACGTAAGATCATCGGCCGTCTCAAGAAAAATTATCCACACGCAAACACTGCCCTCACGTTTTCAAATCCACTCCAACTGCTGATCGCCACAATTCTCTCAGCCCAATGTACTGATGAGCGAGTCAATATGGTCACGCCGGGTCTATTTGCGAAATATAGAAGTGCTCATGACTTCGCAAATGCTATTCAAGAAGAATTGGAACGGGAGATTTACTCCACAGGTTTTTTTCGGAACAAAGCGAGAAACATCATCGCCTGTTGCAAAGAGCTTGTGGCGAAGCATGACGGTGATGTTCCAAGCGACATGGAAGCTCTGGTGAATCTACCGGGTGTGGGAAGGAAGACCGCGAACTGTGTACTCGGCGGCGCTTTCGGGAGAGCGGAGGGAGTTGTAGTGGACACTCATGTCCTTCGTCTTTCAGGGAGGCTCGGCTTTTCTCGCGAAAAGACACCTCAGAAGGTTGAGCAAGGCCTCATGAAGATCGTCCCCCGAAAGGAGTGGTACGCGATTAGTAATCTTCTAATTCTTCATGGCAGGAATATCTGTGACGCCAGGAAGCCTGCCTGCCCCGAGTGCAAGCTTCATGATCTTTGCCCTTCTGCCGAGAAGTATTTGAAGATGTTTTGGAGATAAGGATCTTCTATCCCTCTACGCCCTTTTCCACCAACGTGATCTCCTCGACAAGTCCCTTCACACATTCCGCGCAGAAGTAGAGGAGCTTATAGTCACCAATCGGTCGTTCGATGAGCGATTCTTTCGGGAAGCGCCGGCGGCAAATGGAGCAGCGATCTGTATGGAGTTCTTCCTCGGTTGGTGGGCGTCGCATGACAATGGAAAACCCGTAGAATATGGTACCAACGAGGGCAAGCACAAAGATGATGGCAAGCGTTGTAATCATCAGAGTTTCAAGCTTATGGAAACTCCATCCCGAAGTGGGACGATGCTTGTAAAAAGTTCCTTCGAAGTGTAGATCATGCGATTGAAGGTTAGAATTCCTGCCGTCGCTTCATCCGGTTTCTTCTCAAGAATCTTCCCCGACCAAAGAACGTTATCCGCAATGAACAGTCCGCCTTTTCGAAGTTTAGGTAGGGCCTTCTTTAAGGCTTTCGGATAGTTCGCCTTATCAATATCATTGAAGATAATATCGAACTCGCCGTCGATCTCATCAACCAGTTTCAGCGCATCTCCTACGCGGAATTCGATTCTATCCGACACTTTACCATGTTCGAAGTATCCTAACGCAAGCTTTTCGTTCTCCGCACTCCCATCGGTGCACACAACACGGCCATCATGTCCAACAGCTTTCGCAAACCAGTACCCCGAGTATCCGAAGCCCGAGCCGAGCTCTAGGACGCGCTTAGCATTCATTGCTGTCGCGATGATGTAAAGCAAGCGACCTACAAGCGGACCGACAATGGGAAAGTCTCGCTTCGTGGCATACGATTCCATGTCGGACAATACAGCGTCTCTGTCAGGAATGATATCCGTAAGGTATTTCTCAATATCGGGGTTGATGAGAGGAGGATGGATCATATGCCTGTAAATTCGCCTGTTGCAATATATGACTTCTTAAGATGAAATTCATGGAGTCCCCAATTCGTTTGCAGGACACGATCTATTTTCATATGTTTCTTTGAGAACTATATTCGGAGAACAGATGACATATCCACAAGCGCTCGCGCTTATGCATGAGTACACAAAAAACGAAGCTTTGAGAAAACATATGTACGCTGTAGAGTCTGCGATGCGTGCGTACGCGAAGCGGTATGGAGAAGACGAAGAACGATGGGCGATCGTAGGTATTCTCCACGATTTTGATTATGAGATGTATCCGAACGCTCCGGACCATCCGTCAAAAGGTTCTGAGATCCTTCAAGCGAACGGCTACCCCGATGACGTACAGCGTGCCATCCTGGGTCATGCCGATTACATGAACGTCCCACGCGATACGCTGATGGCAAAAGTACTCTATGGGTGCGACGAGATCTGCGGTTTCGTGAATGCGTGTTCTGTGATTCGCCCGAATAAGATCATGGACCTTGAAGTAAGTTCAGTCAAGAAAAAACTGAAAGACAAGGGCTTTGCCCGCAACGTGAATCGTGAAGACATCCAGCGCGGAACTGAAGAGTTGGGTCTTCCGTTTGATGAACATATCAAGACTGTGATAGACGCAATGAAGGCCGACGCAGAACGCTTAGGTCTTAAGCCATGATAGAGAAGAACAGCAACACTGGATTATCTCCCAACGAGCTTGTGCGTTACAGCAGGCATCTCGTGTTGCCTGAGGTGCGTATGGAAGGGCAGCTCAAGCTCAAATCAGCGAGCGTGCTGATTGTCGGAGCCGGAGGGCTTGGATCTCCGGCAGCCCTTTATCTTGCGGCAGCAGGCATTGGGCGACTCGGAATTGTTGATCAAGATGTCGTTGAACTTTCGAACTTACAGCGTCAGATCATTCACTCGACCAATTCCATTGGAAGAGGAAAGTCCGATTCGGCCCGTGAGCGAATCCGTGGTCTAAACCCTGAAGTTAGTGTAGAAACCTTCCCCCTGAAGCTGACGTCAGAGAACGCTCTGGAAGTCTTGAAGCCATATGACGTCATCATTGATGGAAGCGACAACTTCCCAACTCGGTATTTGCTGAACGACGCTTCTGTTCTGCTCGCTAAACCGCTCGTGTACGGGTGTATTTTCAGATTTGAAGGCCAGGCTTCTGTGTTTGAAGGTACCTCCGGTCCGTGCTATCGTTGTCTGTTTCCCGAACCACCGCCTGCACATCTGGCTCCAAACTGTGAAGAAGGGGGAGTGCTCGGAGTGTTGCCCGGAGTGATCGGTTCAATTCAGGCGACCGAAACAATTAAGATCATTTTGGGGATTGGCGATTTACTCGTCGGCAAGATGCTTCACTTCGATGCGTTGCGGATGGAGTTCAGGACAATTCGGCTAAGCAAAGACCCGGCCTGTCCGATGTGTGGGGCTGAAAGGAAGATCACCCAGTTGATAGACTACGAAGCGTTTTGTGCCTCTTCGAGCGGCGGGAAAGAGAGTAATAGCTTTGAGATCACTCCGGTTGAGTTACAACAGAAGCTGCAATCAGGAAGACCGATTTCCGTCATTGACGTGCGAGAGCCCTACGAGTTTGAGATCGCCAACATCGGTGGAAGATTGATTCCGCTCAACGAGCTTTCGAAGAAGGAAAAGCTTCTAAGTAAGGATGACGAGATTATTGTCGTTTGTCACCACGGACATCGAAGCGAGTCGGCCGTCGAATATCTGCGGGGACGTGGCTTCGAGAGGGTCAAGAATCTTGTCGGTGGAATTGACCGCTGGTCCGTTGAGGTGGATCGTTCTGTGCCGAGATACTGACGAACCAGTTCCTTCTACCAATCTCTCCGAACGCCTACCTCATCCTTTCGTCGGCGGAGTAAGACGTTCTTGTTGGTTCTGTTCCGGAACCTTCTCCTCTGACGCTGGCTTGCTTTTCTTCCTATCGTAGTCTATCTTGACGCGAGCATGATTGCAGCATCCACACTCCGTAAGATTCGCGATATCGTTGGTGGCTCGAACTTTCTAGATTCACACGAAGATCGGCTCGCCTACTCATACGACGGAACTCCACTTCTAAGCCAACTCCCCGAAGCTGCAGTAATCCCACGTTCTGTAGAACATCTTTCTGAGATTCTCAAGCTTGCAAATCAAGAACGGTTCGCGCTTGTTCCGCGCGGCTCCGGCTCTGGATTGAGTGGCGGCTCCATTCCGGTAGAAAACTCCATTGTGGTACTGATGAATCACTGGAATCGGATTCTTGAGATTGACGAGCAAAACCTTACTGCTTGGGTGGAGCCGGGCGTCATTACTGCGCAGATACATAGTGCAGTGGAAGCTATCGGTTTATTCTATCCGCCCGATCCCGGAAGCTCGTCAATTTGTACGATCGGTGGAAACGTGGCGGAGAATGCGGGTGGATTGCGCGGCCTCAAATATGGAGTGACGAAGAACTACGTGATGGGTTTGGAGGTTGTACTGCCAAGCGGCGAAATTATCCAGGCAGGCGGGAAGAGCGTAAAGGACGTGGCTGGATATGATCTGAAAGACTACTTCGTGGGATCGGAGGGAACGCTAGGAATCTTCTCCAAGATTCTTCTGAAACTTATTCCGAAACCCGAGGCGAGCGTGACAATCGTCGCCTTCTTTGAATTGCTCACTGATTCTGCGGATTGCGTTTCCGACATAATAGCATCAAGGATAACCCCTGCCGCCTTGGAGTTCTTGGATAAGACAACTATTCAGGCCGTCGAAACGTATGCCAAATTAGGGTTGCCGATGACAGCCGAGTCAATGCTTCTCATTGAAGTTGATGGAAGGCAGACGGTGGTGGATGAAGACTCCGATCGTATCGTAGAAATCTGCAAGCGACGTAAGGCTCATGGAATTAAGATTGCTCGAGACGAGAAAGAGGCCGCTCGTCTGAAAACCGCCCGTAAAGCGGCATTTTCAGCTCTTGCACGGATCAGGCCTACAGCCATTCTTGAAGATGCCACGGTTCCAAGAAGTGAAGTTCCAAGAATGCTTGAGACTATCGAACGAGTTGCACGTAAATATGATCTACTCATTGGGAACTTCGGCCACGCGGGGGATGGGAACCTCCATCCCACATGTCTCACAGACGAAAGAAACACAGACGAGATCAGGAGAGCGAGAATGTGCTTCGATGAAATCTTTGAAGCCGCCATACAGCTTGGTGGAACGATTACAGGGGAGCACGGGACAGGCCTTACGAAGCGCGAGTTCTTTGAGAAGATCACCAAACCAGCAGCGCTCGACATGATGCGCAAGATCAAGGATTCCCTCGATCCCAATGGAGTACTGAATCCGGGAAAGGTCTTTTCGATCAAGCCCCGATGCGAAGGTCATCTTCCTAGGATTGGAAACCAGCTTAAGGCCGCACTAGAAAGAGGTGCATTTCTTTGAAGTTAGGGACCATTACATCAATGAATAAGGAACAGTCCCCTGTCACCCCGATTGATAGCCTAGTCATTGACCCCCATGTCCCTTGGGAGACTTATGAAGGGGAGCTTTGGACTTCTCGTCAGCGGCCAAGCCTCATCTCTCCATGAGGTGTCATATCGTGCGTGCTTCAAGCCGCAACTGCCACGCTTTTTCATTGAACGATACTCATCTTCTCGTGACATCATTTATGATCCCTTCATGGGCCGAGGCACCACACTTATTGAAGCTGCGCTTCTCGGCCGAAGGGTGATTGGGAGCGATATCAATCCCCTGAGTGAAATTCTCACTCGCCCCCGACTGGAGATTTCAGAATTAGACCTCATTAGAGATCGACTTGATAGCATTCAACTCGTATCTCAGAAGCAGTTTAAGAGAGAGTATAAAATGTTTTTTCACGTAGATACTGAGCGCGAACTTCAATCACTCAGCACATATTTGAAAGAGCGAAAAGAAAAGGGGAGAGAGGATGAAATGGATCGGTGGATTCGCATGGTGGCCACCAACAGACTTACGGGGCACTCCAGAGGATTCTTATCTGTGTACACGCTCCCACCAAATCAGGCAACGACTCCGGAGCAGCAAATAAG
>JANONN010000039.1:0-3712 GCA_031420835.1 Ignavibacteriales bacterium
TAGGGAAGCCAAATCCACTTTCTTTTCGGTGTCGTTTTTATAGACTGCAATCAGTTTTTCTAAAGCCAAAGTATTGATAAAAGGCTCGTCACCTTGTACATTTACGACAATATCTACGTCCATATTTTCGACGGCTTCGGCAATTCGGTCGCTTCCTGATTCGTGGTCCTTGATGCTCATTATGGCTTTGCCTCCATTGGAAGTTATTTCTTTATAAATCAAATCGGAATCGGTAACCACGAAAACATCATCAAAAAGATTGGACTTGAGGCAATCTCCACCGGTTATATGCTTGTTGAGTCCGGCACGACGACGTCGGCGGAATTCATGAGCAACACGAAACCAATCCCCAACCACAAACCTGACATTGCCGTTGCGCACGCCATTGCCGCCGAAACGATCGGGATGAAACTGCTTTATCTCGATTGCGGAAGTGGAGCGGACAAGCCTGTCTCGAACGAGATGATCTCGGCAATCGCTAAACACTGTTCGCTTCCCATGGTGATCGGTGGTGGAATTCGAACTCCAAAGCAAGCGCAAGAGAAGGTGGCAGCCGGTGCGTCCTTCGTTGTAACGGGAACAGTATTCGAAGAACCGAATCATCGTTCACTCATCAAAGACTTTGCCGACGCAGTTCACTCGGCAGCAAAGGTTCGGGTGTAATACTTATGACAAGAGAAGAATTCATCCGCTCGTCGCTCCAAGAAAGTTCCGCCACAAAGCAGCGCATTCTGGCCCAATGCTCCGAGCAGATCTCTCGCGCCATCGATCTCGTTGGCTCTTCTCTTAAGAAGGGCGGCAAGGTTCTCCTTTGCGGAAACGGCGGGAGTGCGGCCGATGCTCAACACCTTGCTGCGGAGTTCATCATCCGCCTGAGTCCGACCATTAAGCGACCCGGACTTCCTGCTATGGCGCTCACCACTGATACATCAACTCTCACCGCCGGTGCAAACGACATCGGATACGACAACGTCTTCGCGAGATCTGTGGAAGCCTTCGGCGCGGCGGATGATGTATTGATCGGGATCAGCACAAGCGGCAACTCCGAGAGTGTCAATCGAGCTTTTCAGAAAGCTCGTGATAAGAAAATGGTGACGATCGGCTTTCTGGGAAAAGATGGCGGAAAGTCGAAAGGTCTCGTTGACCTTGCCATCATTGTTCCGGCTAATGATACCCAACGTATTCAGGAAGGACACATCACCATCGGTCATATCATTTTTCAGCAAGTAGAGCAAGAGCTGTACGGGTAGCCGCCGTACACCCTCGATTCTTTCCTTCTCCATGCCTCAACGTCAACGCAAAGACTTTCTCATTCCGTTCCTTACCGTGGTCTCTGATATTGTTGCGATTGAGGCTGCATTTCTGGTTTCATATTGGCTGCGATTCTTCTCTCCTTTAACCGGACTCTTTCCTGTCACGCTTGGCTTTCCCGAGTTGGTCGCCTATGTCGAAGGCTCTCTTGTGGTTATTCCGGCGTGGCTCTTTCTCTTCAAGAGTCGCGGGATGTATCAAGCCCGTCGGAACGTGTATTTCTCCGATGAGTTCTTTGCCATCGTCCGCGTTGTTTTCATAGGCATGTTACTTGTCATGGCGGGAGCGTTCTTCTATCGCGAGTTCTCCTACTCCCGCATGGTGTTCGGACTTCTCGGGATTTCCGGTGTCGTGTTCATTTCAACCGGACGATTTGTCGTCCTCAAGGTCGAGCAATGGTGGTACCGAAAGGGAAACGACATCAAGCATGTGGTCATCGTCGGCACAAATGAGACAGCTCGTCGCGTCTTTGAAGCAATCGCCGATCATCCTTCGCTTGGCTACGTTGTCCTTGGATATTTCTCAGCAATAGGGCGACAAGGCGCAATGATGAAAACGAAAGCAAGATATCACGGCATTGCCTCGGCAGTCCCTTCATTCGTACGTTCGCATCAAGTTGAGGTCGTGCTTGTGGCACTCACATATAAGGAACACCCGCAGCTTTACGAGCTTGTGAGAGATTGTGAAGGACTCAATGCAGAGATCATGATGGTCCCCGATATGGTCGAGCTGATGACGAGTCGTGTGCGGATCAAAGATATTGAAGGCATTCCATTCATCCGCATCAAAGATGTCCCGCTCTCGACGTGGAATCAGATCATCAAACGTTCGTTCGATGTTGCCTTCTCGACGCTTGTGCTTCTTCTCGTAAGCCCGCTCTTCGTCATTATTCCATTATTGATCAAACTCGATTCTCACGGGCCGGTCTTCTTCTCACAAGAGCGAGTCGGTGTGGATGAGAAATCATTTAAGGTTCTGAAGTTCCGCACCATGCGTGTTCATGCGGAGCGCGGGACGGGCCCGGTGCGGGCACTAAAGAATGATCCGCGTGCAACAACATTGGGGAGGTTCCTCCGCCGATTTAGTCTCGACGAGCTTCCACAATTGATCAATGTGCTGATGGGAGACATGAGCATTGTCGGACCACGACCCGAGCGTCCGCATTTTGTGGAACAATTCAAAAAAGCTGTTCCGAAGTACCTCGACCGTCATCGCGTGAAAACGGGAATGACCGGCTGGGCACAAGTCAATGGACTTCGCGGAGACGCCCCGATACAGGAGCGAACGAAGTACGACATCTATTACATTGAGAATTGGTCTCTCGTGTTTGATCTGAAGATTATTCTCAAGACGATTCGCGCCGTGCTCTTTGGAAAAGATGCGTATTAAAACAACCTACATCTGTTGAGTTTGTGTGAAAATTCCGAACTCACCCTAAATCCCTCTCTTAGTGAAGAGAGGGACTTGTCGAATCTGCGCTCAATTCTCCCCTTCTCTTCTCAAGAGAAGGGGTCGGGGGATGAGTTCTGAGGTTTTCACACAGGTTCTGTTTGTCGGGTCTGTGACCCGACAAAACACCGACGAGGACTACGCATCGGGACAGGAGTCCCGATCAACAATTTGCAGTTAGGAAACCATGATCGCAGTTTTCATCTTTGCACTTCATCTTGTTGCCGCAGGATATGCTTTTGAGACTCGAAGAAGAAAAGGAGGAATGAGCGAAGGACTTCTCGCCGTCGCGTTCATGACTTTAATCTTTTCGGTGGGATGGAGCATGACAACAATGGTGACGAGACTTCTATTTCCAACAGAGGGGTTGGCAGAATGGTTCGATGCGGACGCAATCTCCCTTGTGTTGCTGACGCTCGGTGAGGGAGGCTTCTACGCCATCGTGTTACGATTGGGGAAACGCTCTGAGGAGGATTCTGAGCGATCTACTTCAACTTGAAGAGAAACGTTACAACGCACGGTTGCTCAAGCTTTGGCTGGGATGAACGTAGCGGCTCAAAGCGCCAGAACCGCAGTTCTTTCATTGCAGCTTCTTCTAACTTCGTGTTACCTTTCTGCAAGGGTTGCAGCACTTTCACGGCTCCATCGGGCATCACGACTGCATCAATCTTGATTTGCGCCTCAACATTCACTCCCTCCGGGTATTGAGGCAAATCCCCTGCGATTTTCCGTCTCGTCCCCCCCTCCAACCATTGGATTGAGAACGTCACCCCATGGTCCACACTCGAGCCCAAACCGCCTGGACCTGTTCCTCCGGTCCCTTCTGCACTCACCCCTCGCGATGATCCGGGCGCGGATTTCTCCTTGTCTCCCACATCCCGCAGCAATCTCTCGCTTCCTGCCACCGAAGATGAGGATGGAGCCTCACGAGGTGTTATCGAAAAGGGTCGCT
>JANONN010000040.1:0-4779 GCA_031420835.1 Ignavibacteriales bacterium
TTTCTGATCATTGCCGCAGCCCGACCGCAACTTGGTACACGGCTCGAAGAAGTAAAACGCGAAGGGATTGACATCTTTGTCGCACTTGATGTGTCCCTTAGCATGAAAGCGGAGGACGTTCGCCCGAGCCGTCTTGAGAAAGCAAAACGGGATGTTTCCGCGCTTCTTAGAAAACTTGCTGGAGATCGCGTTGGTTTGATTGTCTTTGCCGGCGAGGCCTTTGTGCAATTCCCGCTGACTGCAGACTATTCGGCTGCCGATCTGTTCATTTCCGCCGTTGATGTTGATGCCGTGCCGACTCCCGGTACCAATATCGCTGCAGCTCTCGAAAAGGCGATTGAATCATTTCCAAAAGATCTCCCCACTCAAAAAGCGATTATCATTGTCACGGACGGGGAGAACACGGAGGGAGACGTGCTTGGTGCCATCGGTAAAGCAAAGGATGCGGGCGTGAGAATCTATACTGTTGGAATGGGAACACTCGAAGGCGCCCCGATTCCGATCTATGGTCAAGGTGGGACCCGCGTTGACTACAAGCGCGACCAGAGCGGTAGCATTGTTCTAACCAGGTTAGACGAATCAATGCTCCAGCAGATTGCATCGGCTTCCAGTGGGAGCTATCGCCGAGCCACCAGCGGTGGGAACGAGATTGACGAAATCTTCAACGAGCTTGCTTCGTTGGAAAAAACCGAGCTTGGAACAATGCAGGTCACAGGGTACGAAGAGCAGTATCAATACCCGCTCGCGCTCGCGATGCTTCTTCTGTTGATCGAAGTGCTCGTTGGAGAACGACGCGGAAAACTCGCCAGCTCACTGAAGAAATTCGTTCAGTTGAGGGCTGCAGCAATAGTAGGTGTGTCATTGGTCCCATTTCTCTTACAAGCACAAACGGTGCGTTCGCACGTAAGCGATGGAAACGAGGAGTATCACAAAGGGGATTTTCCGGAAGCTGAGGTGTCGTACCGGAAGGCGCTTGAAAAAGACGCAAGTTCATTCTCTGCAAGGAACAACATCGGCAACGCTCAATATAAACAGAATCGTTATGATGAGGCGTTGCGCTCCTTTAGCAACTCAGCAGCGATGCCTGGTGAGGCAACTGATCGATCAAAGGTTCTGCATAATCTCGGCAACGCTCTTCTGAAATCTGGCAAGATCCCAGAAAGCATCGAAGCATACAAGCAAGCATTGCGACTCGATCCGAATGACAACGACACACGCTACAATCTGCAGTATGCGCGCGAGCTTATGAAGAATCCTCAACAACAGAAGAACCAGTCCGCCTCGGGCGGACAACAATCGGATCAAGATCAGCAAGACAAACAGAAAGAGCAGCAGGCTCAAAAGGATCAGCAAGAGAGCAAGCAGGATCAACAACAGCAACCACGCTCACTGCCCGAGCAAGCGCAACAAGATCAACTCAAGCAGCAACAAGCACAGCAACACCAGCCTGACCGCAGTCTGGCGGGGAAGAATCAGATGCCGAAGCAAGAAGCTGAGCGTATCCTTGAGGCAATGAAGAATAGTGAACGCATGATTCAGAAACAGTTGCGCAAGCGAGAAGGCGTTCGAGGGAAGACGGAGAAGGATTGGTGATGTCAATGAAAAATGAAAAAAGGAAGACAGAAAAGGAAAAATGAAAGGCGCTGGACTCTGAAATGCGAAGGGTAGCCCAACATCTTCTCTCGCTTGTCTTGATTCCTGCGGCGTTGGCGGCGCAAGATGCAACGTTTGTCGCATCAGTGGGGAGATCTGTGGTCAGCGCGGGAGAGCAGTTTGAAGTTTTGTTCACACTTTCCGGGGGCAATGTCAGTGGGGCAAGGAATTTCCAGCCACCCGACTTCACACAGTTTGTTGTGATGAGCGGGCCGAATCAGTCCACAAGCATGCAGGTTGTCAATGGACAATTCTCAGGATCGGTGACGTATTCGTATATCTTATATGCCCGGCAACCGGGGAAATACACGATTGGCTCTGCGAGCGTGGAGTTTCGTGGTGCAACGCTCAAGAACAATCCGGTCATTATTGAGGTGACACAGGGTCGGCCACAACAATCTCCAGCCGCAGGGTCGGCCGCCTCAAGTCAAGATGCACAGAAAATCGGGGAGGACCTTTTCATCCGAGCAACGGCAAGCAAGTCGCGCATTCTGCGTGGCGAGCAGATCACCGTAACATATAAGTTGTACACCCGCCTCACGGTAAGCGGATATGATATCTCGAAAGCTCCTGCGTATGAAGGGTTTTGGGCTGAAGATATCGAGCAATCACGTCAACCGGCAGTCACCACTGAAACATACGAAGGGAAAGAGTACCGTGTGGCGCTCATTCGAAGAACCGCGCTCTTCCCGACGCAGGCTGGTCAATTAATCGTTGCGCCGCTTGAAGTTCGATGCGCCGTGCAGACCCAAGCCCAACGTCGTCGTGGTGCAGATCCTTTCGATTCATTCTTCAATGATCCTTTTTTCCAACGACTTCAGACGGTAGAGTACGATTTCAAGTCGAATACTATTATGGTTACCGTTGATCCGCTTCCAACGCCCGCGCCTGCAAGTTTCTCCGGTGCCGTCGGAACATTCACACTGAACGCAAGTGTAGACAAGAAAGAAGTTCAAGCCGGAGATCCAATCACCCTTCGTCTTAACGTTTCGGGAGTTGGTAATGTAAAGCTCCTTCCAATTCCGAAGCCGGAGCTTCCGCCCGACATGGAGGCGTACGAGCCAAAGATCACGGACGAAATCACACGCGAGGGGGGAGTGATTCGCGGAAAGAAAAGTGCCGACTACTTGATCGTGGCCCGAAACCCAGGTCAACGGGCGATCGAATCCATTCCGTTTACGTACTTTGACCTAACGAAGGGCCAATACGCGACGCTCCGAACTCCACGATTTAACATTAACATCAAGCCGGGGAAGGAAGCTCTTAGTGGAACTCCTCTCGCTGCAAAGACCGATGTGAAATTGCTTGGAGAGGACATCCGCTTCCTGAAGATCACTCTAGGAGACCTGAAACGGACAGGGGAAGCCGGCTTGTTTGGGTTCTGGTTCTATGCTGCCGTTCTTATTTTCCCACTTTTTTTTGTTGCATCACTTGTTTATCGAAAGAGGATGGAACGACTGTACGGCGATTTACCCAAGCTTCGCTCTCAAAAAGCAGGTCGTGAGGCCGCCAAACGCCTGAAGAAAGCAAACAAAATTCTGTCAGTTGGCGATACACAAACGTACCACGCCGAAATTTCAAAGGCATTGCTTGGTTACCTTGGGGACAAATTACAGATTCCACAAGCCCTTCTAACGATTGACGAGGCGCTTGTTCGGTTGGAAGAGCGAGGCCTGAATCGAGCAGCAATCGAAGAACTCCGGTCGTGTATTGAGCGCGCCGAGTTTGTGCGCTTTGCCCCTTCTGAAGATTCGCAAGAAGCGCGCACGGACTTAATAGGCGCGGCGGCAACCGTCATTCAGACCATTGAGAAAATACTCAACGGAAGAGCATGAAGCGAGCAACTCTCATTCTTGCACTCTGTGCCGGCGGTGTTTATGCTCAAACGCCGCACGATGCTTTCGAACAGGGCAATCAACTCTACCGAGAAGGGAAATTTCGGGACGCGCTTGTGCGGTACGAGAGCGTCGTTGAGCAAGGATACATCGACGCCGCACTTTATTATAATGTTGGTAATTGCCAGTATCGTCTTGGCAGAGTCGGTCAGGCGATACTAGCGTATGAACGTGCGCTTCGTTTGTCTTCCGGCGATCCGGATATTCAACACAATCTCACGCTTGCAAATATGCGCGTGCAGGATCGAATCGAGACATTACCAGAGTTGTTCATTGTGTCGTGGCTCCGGAACATCTCGCTCATCATTCCCATTGAAACGATAACGGTTTTCTTCGGTTGGATGTGGACTACCCTGTTTCTCTCGCTCAGCGCATATGTTGTCGTAAGCGGGAGTTGGCTTCGTGTCGCTCGCGGTCTTACGATCGCGGCGATGATCGGTGTCGTACTTGCCGGATCGCTGCTTTCAATTCAAGTCGTTATCAGCAAAGCCGATGAAGAGGCAATTATCACAAGTAGGGTTGTGACAGTGAAGAGTTCACCCGATCTGCAAAGTGTTGACGCGTTTGTCGTTCACGAAGGCTTGAAAGTGAAGATGAGCGATAGCATCGGGGAGTGGGTGAAAGTTACTCTTGCAGATGGAAAGGTTGGTTGGATCCGGCAGCACGAGGTGGAACGCATCTAAATTGAGATTGAACGGAATTCGACGTATCTTTTGTGTGCGATGTCGCTTGGCAAGGTTATAAAGGACGCTTAGCTCAGCTGGTTCAGAGCGCTGCCCTTACAAGGCAGAGGTCGTAGGTTCGATCCCTACAGCGTCCACGCATCCTCTATCCCGCCAATCCTTCGACTCGCTTCGCTTGCTCAGGACGGCGGGATCCTTAATTTGGCAGCTACTCGCAAAAAGCGCTCGCAGGCCAAATTGGGACAAGGCAGAGGTCGTAAGCTTCGCCTACGCCCGACGAATAATCTTAGCCGCTCCCCACCCAATTAGAACAAGCGCAGATAGGATAAGCCAGTTCCAAGCGCCACCGTACGTTGCCACCGGATAATGGTTACTGATCATGATGAACACGACGGGCACCGCCATGAACGTGTTATGTTTCGAACGCATCCGCGCCGCCTCACCCAAGGTAAGATCAGGTTCTCTCTTTTCTTGTAATGCCACAACCATTCGTTTTTGGGCGGGGATAATCAGAAACCAAACGTTGGCGGTCATGATCGTTCCAAGCA
>JANONN010000041.1:0-5053 GCA_031420835.1 Ignavibacteriales bacterium
CGCGGAGCTGTGGCAAGGACGTACGGCAGGATTGATGCCATCCCGACTTCCTTCCTCATAGACAAGAAAGGAAACATCGTAGATCACCACATCGGCTATCTCTCCAAAGAGGACTTCGAAAAGAAGATCAAATCTCTTTTGTAATCAAATTCCCTGATGATCGAACAACCGTTGTTTCGTTTGTGCAAAATTCCCATGGAGGCTGTACAAAAAGTATTTTGTCATTCCCGAATGATTCAATCGGGAATCCAAAAAGGCGGAATTAACTTCCTGGACACCCGACTAAAGCATTCGGGTGTGACATTTTTCTTCTTTTTGAACAGCCGCTTAAGGGGGATTGCTTTGACTCTTGGCCGTGGGGTGCTTCTCCTTGCACTCACTGCTGGACTGTCGCTCACTTCTTTTGCCAATCAGCTTTCGGGAAGTGCACAGAAGGTGAAGGTCTCCACCCTCGTCTCCCACAATAAAGTCCCCGCTGGCTCCGACTTCAACATCGCGCTCATCGTCGTTGTCGAGCCGGAATGGCATATCAACGCACACATCCCAACGTTCGACTATCTTATCGGAACAACCTTTGAGCTTCAGCCGATAGAAGGAATCATCGTCTCCGACATTCGCTATCCTCCTGGAAAGCTCGAGAGTCTCTTTACCGATGAACCACTGTCGGTATATAAAGACACAATTGGGATTCTCATCTCGCTACGGGTTTCGGACAAAGTACAGCCGGCAGCCCTGACGCTTCGCGGTAACCTCACACTCCAGGCATGCGACAGCAAGGTGTGTCTTGTTCAATCAACAGTACCGCTGGAAATTCCAGTTCAGGTCGTTCGGAGCGAAGAAGGAGTAACTGCTCTCCATCGCGAAACATTCGAGAAGATTGCAGCGGCAACGGTGGCGGACACGCAACGGGACAATGAACTGGCAAACTTGTTTGAGGAGAATTCCCTCACTGCTTTCGTCGCCATATTCCTTGTCGGTCTTGCGTTGAATCTCACGCCGTGCGTTTATCCGATGCTCTCGGTAACGGTTTCGATCTTTGGTGCGCAGAAAGACACGCAAACACTGCGCGTCTTCTTCAAAGCAGTCGTCTATGTTCTTGGTATTGCGACGATGTACAGTGTTCTGGGAGTGACAGCGGCGCTCAGCGGTGGCCTTTTTGGAAGTTGGCTTCAGAGCGATTGGGTACTTGGCGGGATTGCCATGCTTCTTTTTGTGCTGGCACTCAGTATGTACGGATTGTATGAGATCAACGCACCGTACTGGCTCACGTCGAAGCTCGGTGGAACGACGGGAACCGGAGTCGTCAGTTTGTATCTCTCGGGTCTTGTGGTGGGGATTTTCGCGGCGCCATGCGTTGGCCCACCGATCATCGCGCTCCTCGCTGTTGTCGGGGCAAAAGGTGATCCGCTCTTCGGGTTCTGGACGTTCTTCATTCTCTCCATCGGGCTCGGATTTCCGTATCTCATCCTTGGAACGTTTTCCGGGCTGCTCAAGAATATTCCCCGCTCCGGCCCGTGGTTGGTGTGGGTGGAAAGAATCTTTGCCGTCGTTCTCACTGCCGCTTCCCTCTTCTATCTCTCACTTGCCTTTGCTCCCAAGCTGAGCGCGTGGGTCATTCCACTCGTGCTCGTGGTGGGCGGAATTTATCTCGGCTTCCTGGAACCTTCCGGTCGCGAGAAAAAGTTTATTCAGCGATCCAAGTGGGCGTTCGGGATCATAGCGATCTCATTTGGAATCGTGACAGCCGACGCACTGCGCGAGCCTGGCATTTCGTGGGAACAGTACTCGCTGGAGAAACTTACCGAGGCGAGCCAACTCGGCAAACCGGTGATGCTCGATTTCTATGCTGACTGGTGCATTCCGTGCCTTGAGCTTGACCGGAAGACATTCACCGACGCGGAAGTCATTGATGCGACGAAGAATTTGGTTCGGCTCAAAGTTGATTTGACGTCGTTCGATTCGCCAGAGTCTGAAGCGTTGAGGAAAGAATTTAACATCGCCGGCGTTCCCACGATTGTGTTTCTGAACGGTCGCGGAGAAGAAGTCAAAGCTGCGCGTGTCATCGGTTACCTCCCTCCGAAGCAATTTCTCGAACGAGTGAAAGAAGTCGCCCCGCTGAACTGAGGACCTGTCATCCCGAAGTTCGATCCAAACAACTTGGCCGTCATGGACCACCTTCATGACGGAACCATCCGCCCATCACACTCTTCTCCGTTCAGGAGCAGATTTACTCGCCGCGTTGTTTGGCAGGACTCCTTCACAGCCAAGCCCTTTCATCGCGATTTTTGGGGAGTAAATTCGTGTGCTTGACAATCCCTCCGGCAATGTTTAGATTGCCATCGTACATTTTCGTCTGAAAACCTGCCAGCACAGTCACGCTCCGGGGGAAGTCCAGATCTGTCTCCACAGGTTTTCCCCACGAAGAGCGACCCTTTCACAAAAGGAACGGAGGCCACTATGTTCCTGAAAACTCAATCACCCTCAACAAAGGATGCTTCCACCGCTAATAGGGCCACCAAACAAATCATTGATCTCCTCGCCACCGCAGATGTGCAAGTAGGCGGTAACCGACCGTGGGATATTCACGTACACAATGAGCGGTTCTACCGCCGAGTGCTTTCGAATCCCGCGCTTGCTCTCGGTGAATCGTACATGGATGGCTGGTGGGATTGCGAGCAACTCGATGAGTTCTTCACCAAGGTTCTTCTGGCACGACTCGACCGAAAAGCAAAGCCGGGGTTTCAATTTGTTCTCCAGAGGCTTCTCGCCCAACTCCTCAACCGGCAATCACGATCCGGATCAAAGAAGATCGCTCGCCAGCATTACGATCTCACTGTTGAACTTTATAATGCCTTCCTCGATCCGAATAACCAATACACGTGCGGATACTTCAAAGACACAGACGACCTCAATACGGCGCAGGAGCAGAAGTTGGATCTGATCTGTCGGAAGTTAGGCGTCTCTTCGGGCGATCACGTGTTGGATATCGGATGCGGGTGGGGCGGGTTTGCACGCTTCGCAGCGGAGCGCTATGGCTGCCGCGTCACGGGAATTACGATCTCCGACGAACAAATGAGATACGCCGCCAAATTCTGCAACGACTTGCCCGTGACCTTTCTCAAAGTGGACTACCGCGATCTCGGCACATCCCAGTACCACCTGCGCTATGACAAAGTTCTCATTTGCGGGATGATCGAGCATGTGGGATACAAGAACCACCGCACGATCATGGAAATCGTTTCACATTGTCTCAGCGATGACGGCTTGTTTCTCCTGCACACCATTGGCACCAACATCTCATCTCCAATCAATGTGAACCTTTGGCTGGAGAAATACATCTTCCCGAACTCCTCTGCTCCTTCCATTCGTCAAATCACCGAAGCCGCAGAAGGTCTGTTCATCATCGAAGACCTTCACAACTTCAGCTCGCACTATGACAAGACGCTCATGGCCTGGTGGGAGAATTTTCGGAAGAACTGGAAAAAGATTGCCGCGAAGTTCGACGAGAGATTCTACCGGATGTGGCAGTATTATCTTCTTTCGTGTGCAGCCGGATTCCGGGCGCGGGAATCTCAATTGTGGCAGATCGTCTTTTCGAAGAATGGCGTCCCCGGAGGCTACGTGTCAATTCGTTGAAGGTGGAGGCCCAAGCCCTCGCACCTTGCGCGGCAAGGAATGTTTTACGACATTCTCTCCGCCCATGGCGCAAACGCAACGAATCCCCTTTCTTGCAACCCTGCTTCTTTTCACGCTCTCAGTAGCAGAAGCACAGCAGCCAATGATCTTCACCGAAAGCGCTTACACTCTCGGGAAGAATCGCTATAACGTGGGACTCGCGTTTGAGTATCTCCATAAATCTTCGTTTCAACCCGCTCCATTCCCTCAGAAACTCTACCGAGTGTTCGTTGTCTCATTTCATTCGGGTGTAGCAGAGAACGTGAACATGGATATCGATTGGCGTGGGGGATTGGTCGGTGTCCGCTCGGATGGTTTTCGCTCATCCGATTGGGGCGATCTTGTCGTCGCAACGAAGCTCAATCTCTTTGCAGAGCGCGGCAATATTCCTGCCGTAGGACTTCGCACCAGCATTAAGCTTCCCAACACAACCTATCACCCCAACCGACTCGGCAGCAACGAGATGGATCATTTCACGCATCTTCTCTTCACGAAACGTTGGAGCGATCTGGAGGCGCGGATGAATCTTGGGTTCGGCATCCTTGGCGACCCACGCGCGGTCAGCCAACAAGACGACGTTTATTCGCTGGCAGTCGCACTCTCGTTCCCACTTTTCCCGAAGGGATGGATTCCCACAACGAATGCGCAAACGTTTGCAGAGATTATCGGTATGACCGGCTATCAGGACAACGATGACAAGGTAGTACTCCGCGGCGGAGTTTCACTTGCTGGGATCGGATTAGTTTGGAATCTCTACGGAAGCATGAGATTGTATGGTAACAGCAAGGACTTCGCAACGGCGTTCGATCTGAGTGAATCGTGGGGAGTTGGTGTATTGATACGAAAGGAATTCTCCTTCGATCCGTTTAGTTTCATGAAAGAAGAGGAAGAGAAGGAAGAGAAAAAGGAGTAGTGCTTCTGTCATTCCACGCCTGCGTGCCGAAACGCACTCCGGCGTGCAGGCACGCCCTTAGTTGTAGCGTTTTGATCATTAGCGTTTCGGATTTGTTTAGGATTTAGTGCTTCGGATTTTCCCGAAGGGATGGAGCCTGTGTGAAAAGTCCGAACTCACCACTTCGACTTCGCTCAGTGCAAGCTCTAAATCCCTCTCTTAGGAAGAGAGGGACTTATCGAATCTGCGCTTAATTCTCCCCTTCTCTTCTTAAGAGAAGGGGCCGGGGGATGAGTTCCGAGGTTTTCACGCAGTCTCGATGCTTTTGGCACGAGCTTCGTATCGAATAATACATCCCTGCGTAACGTCAGTGAGAAACATCCTATGCCCGACAATCTTCTCCTCATCATTTTCGGAACCCTTTCCACGATCTCTCTCACCTTCGGGATTCTCTCATTCTACTTCGCGTTCAAAGCAGCCAAGAAG
>JANONN010000042.1:0-2023 GCA_031420835.1 Ignavibacteriales bacterium
GGAACGCTGCTAACTCGCACTACCTCTTCTCTTCTTCCAGTAATCAAATCCCACGTACGTGAATACCATCAGGAGAAGAATGTTTGCTGCGAGGCTGGCGTTTTTTCCGATTACGAAGCTCTCCGGTTCAAAGCGCATGACAAGCTTATGCGTTCCTTCGGGGATCACCACACCGCGGAAGAGGTAGTTCATACGATAGATTGGAATCTCCTTCCCATCAAGGAACGCCCCCCATCCTTTTGGGTAGTATGTCTCACTCAGGAACAGCAGATTATTTCCTGAGGCGGTAACGTTCATTTCAAAATCCTGTATTCTATACCGCACAAACTCCACGGTGTTGGTCGGATGCGGGCGGTCAAGCGTCAATCCCGGATCTTCCATGAAGTACGCCACGTCGCGCGGATTGAACTCCAGCTTTGCGATCTTGTTAAGAATCTCTAGACCGGTGGCCACCTCATACCGATTTACGAAGAACGCACGAGGATACACCAATCGGTTTGCATAGACTTTCTTCTGACCATCCTCAAAGGCCAATCCCAGGAACGCAGCGCTGTCAGGTTGATTGGTGATGATGTATTTCACATTCATCAGCTGCCAGAGTAACGGATTTCGCAATCCCACTACATCCACCATATCCTGATACGCTCGCATCTTCGCTCCCTGATATCCGTACGCGCTCTGGATTCTCCAATACGCAAGTGTGTTGCTGTACGGGGGTTGCCCGTTTTCAAACTCAAGCACGCGAAACAAAGTGGAATCGGTTTGAAGATACTTCACTGCGTTAGACGCCGTGAAAATCTCCTCTTGTTGTCGCTGGTTGTGGAGTTCCATTGGTTGCGAGACTGCACGCCAAAGGTCTGCGGTGACGACGAAAAGAAGAATGCCGGCGAGCACGCTAAATTTCACCATCCCCCTTAAATAGAAATACATCCCGCCGAAAGATAGAAGCAAGAAGAGCGCGGCAAAGAAGATATCTGTCGCTACGGCATTTGCCACGAAACGATACAATTCTGTTGCGACCTGCATGTTCCCGATTCGCGCTGCGATCAACCGCGACGTTTCCTGTGGAGCCATGAAAAATTCGTACATGCTGGCAAAGAATCCTTTTCCGATGAGGCCAATGAGGGCGGAAACTCCGAGCCCAATCAAGATAAACCGCCACCGCTTGAGTGTGTGGGGCGGGAGAGTCATGCGGCCATCATCGATCAAAGACTGCACACCGTACGCTGCAAGAAGCGGAACCATGAATTGAACGAGCACGAGAATCATCGAGGGCGCGCGGAAACGATTAAAGAACGGCACATAGTGAAACATAAAGTCGTACAAGAACGATAATTCTCTCCCGAACGATATTAGCAACGAGATCACGATGAGAATCGCGCCGAATTGCACAAACGGTTCTTTCCGATGACGGATGAATCCGATAATAGCAAACACAAGTACAACGACCCCCATGTATTGAGGCGCGTCAGTAAATGGCATCTGTCCAAAGTACGTGTTGGCGCGTACCGGCTGATTGTTAGAGAGAGGCCCTTGATAAATATTCCATCCAAACCCATACCACGACGGCACAAAAAAGGTGATCATCTCTCCGGGAGAGAATGACCAATTCGTCGCGTACTGATAATCGAGTCCGACCCCAGAGGGTTGCTCACCACTTGCCGAGACAGAAGAGATCGGTGAGGTTCCGCGGATCGAATACGAATTGTACTCAAGCACCGAAAGATATTTATCCGATACCATGGTGAAGGCGATGAGGGCTGCAGCCGAGAACGAAATACCTGCACGAACAGTCCCTTTCCACGTTTCCGATTTTGTTACAATGTCGCGAACGAGATAAAAAACGAGATACACTCCAAGTGCCAAGAAAATGTAGAAGATCATCTGAACGTGGCCAGCATTGAGAGAGAAGTGCAACGCGATGGCAAGGAGCGAGACGTCGAGAAGACTCCACCGTTCACGTAGTCGGTCAACGAGCAAGAGCATGAAGGGAAAGAACGCCATCGTCCCAACTTTTGTTCCG
>JANONN010000043.1:0-14361 GCA_031420835.1 Ignavibacteriales bacterium
CTCGCATATGAGACAACGTACTACTGGCAACTGAATGCGAAGAACGCAGTGGGAACAAGCGCGTACTCTTCAGCGCGTAGTTTTACAACTGAATCGTTGCCAGCTCCATCTGCACCGTCACTTGTTTCTCCAGCAGACGCCGCGACCGGTCAATCCAGAACCCCCACGCTACGGTGGACTTCTTCCACGACAGCGGCATCATACAGGTTCCAATTGGGAACGAACTCCAACTTCACGACATTGGTGGTGAATGATTCCACTCTCACAGATACGAGCTACACGGTGACCAGTGCGCTTGCCGTAAGCACAACATATTATTGGAGAGTGAACGCGAAGAACAGTGGAGGAATAAGTTCCTACTCCTCAACATCAAGCTTCACGACCACAAGCGCAGCCGCTCCTGTGGCGACGACCAATGCGGCAACGAACGTCACCCCAACGTCTGCAGTGCTAAATGCGTCTGTCAATCCAAACGGATTGAGTACGAGCGTCTACTTTGAGTGGGGATTGACGAGCGCGTACGGGAATTTCACTGTTCAAAGAAATATAGGAAGCGGCACATCTACCGTGAATATTTCCGACACGTTGAGGGCGCTGGCTGGGAACACGACGTATTATTTCCGAGTTGTTGCGACGAATACTCAAGGAGCTACAAATGGCGCGGACCAAGCATTTGCAACGGTGACGGCGCCTTCTGTCCCTTCTAACTTGGCAGCGACGCTGAATACGCCAACGAAAGTCACATTGAACTGGTCCGATAACTCAACAAATGAAGATGGGTTCTACATCGACCGAAAGGTCAGTAGTGGCTCGTACTCGCGAATCAAGACTGTTGCGGCCGGCGTGACCTCCTACCAAGATACGGGACTTGTTGCGAACACAACATATTTGTATCGAGTGCAGGCGTATAATTCTGCTGGCACATCGTCTTACAGTAGTGAGGTCACAATCCGAACTGTTGTTGCACCAAGCGTTGCTTTCTCGCGAACGAGTGTGAATTTCGGTTCGCGTGAGGTCGGATTTGCAACATTCGATTCAACGATTACTGTCTTGAACAACGGTACAGGTGATCTTGTCGTATCCAGTTTCTCCATCACGGGAACTGGCGCATCGCAGTTCTCGATTATTGGCAGCCTTAGCGCGTTCACACTCGGTCCGAGCCAAAATCGTCCGATTGTGGTGAGGTTTACTCCCACGAGCATCGGAGTAAAAAATGCTTTCCTCGAATTGGTTACGAACGATACGAGCCAAGGCACGCCAAAAGGAACCGTGCGCGATACGTTGATTGGCACCGGCGTGGACACAACCCCTCCGGGGTCGCCGATCTTACCAAGCATTACGCCCACTGGCTGGTCTAGGGCGACTCCATTCACAATTACGTGGGTAAATCCGGCGGATGCTTCCGGTATCATGAAACTTTACTATAAATTTGACCTGCAACCCACTGCGGGGAGTAGGGGAGACTCGATCAGCACTACAACTGGCGCGGCGCAAATCATACCTCCTTTGGTTGGAGCGCGCCCGCTCTATTTCTATCTCGGGGATGGCGCTGGAAATTCAGATGTGAAGAACTTCGTCACGGTGACTGTCAGGTACGACACCGTGAAGTCGAAGATAGTTCTGAGCCACGCCCCGGCCGCGGTTCCAACTGTAACAGTTTCCGGTGGCGCTGTGCAGGGAACCCCGCCGTCCATCACGGCCAGTGTGGCGCTGTCAAGGAGCGATTTATCCTCGCTGGCAAGTCTGCAGCTCCAATACAAAAAGAGCGCGGACCCGGGATGGACGACTCCGGCTCCGAACTATACCGGATTCTCTGGTTCTCTCCAGATCCCGGGAAGCACATTTGTCACAAATGGGCAGCCGAATGGTGTGGACTACCGTGTTATCGCGGCTGACTCGGCAGGTAACTCTGCTGCAACGTTGACATACTCGATCACGGTAACGACTCCGGCACCGCCCCCACCGCCTACGGCAAGTCTGCCGCCACCTTCAACAAACGTTGAGGGCTATCGCATATTCTCCGTTCCGTATGATCTTACAACGAAGACGCCCGGTTTCATCCAATCAAGTCTGGGTGACCATGCGCAGAATGGTGTAGCGTATGCGAACTGGAGAATGGTCAGAGTCATCAACGGCGGTTCGGGAAGTCAGGACTATGACACGTTCAAAGACCAATCGGTCGTAACGCCAGGGAGTGCCTTCTTCCTCATAACGAAGGAACAAAAGACAATCACCGTTGGAGCTGGAAGTATCGTGAAGGCTCAGGTCATGAGTGATCAAGGAATTCAACTCGATGCCAACTGGAATTTGGTTGGAAACCCGTTCACATATGATCTGGCCTACGACAGTCTTGTCGTCACGGCCACTTCTGCCCCGCCCACGACTCGTGCTTATTACTCGGGATCTGGATCAACGGGCGGCTGGGACGTCAACACGGGCGGGGCAAATACCCTCAAGAGCTGGCAGGGACTTGCTATCAAGGTTGGTACTTCTACGACCCTAAAGTTCAAAGCCCTCCCTCAATCGAACACAGGTGAAATCACCATTCCCCTTATGGCTCCACTCTCGATCGAGAATGCGGTCGAAGGAAACGAAGGCGCCTGGATGATGAAGCTCGGTGCTTTCCGGACAGACAACAAGATGAGGGATTCCGAGAACTACATCGGAATGACGAACGGCGCATCTGATGGTCTGGACGCGTACGATTGGTACCAACCCCCACTCGTTGGTGACAAGAACGTTGCCCTCTACTTCAAGAATGAAGCGGGTGAGTTCATGCGTGAGATTCGGTCCGTGAAGAGTGAAGGGAGCGTGTGGGAGATGAAAGTCCGCACCGGCGATCGTGCTGCCCGGGTAAAGCTGACCGTTGATGGAGCGGCAATTCCGATCAGCAAAGGAAACGAGGCGTACTTGATTGATCTCGATGAAGGGATGGCGCATAATCTTAAGAACGTTTCATCGTTGGAGATCAACTCGAAGGATGGATTGCGCAACTTCAAGGTTGTGGTTGGCTCCAAGAGCTTCGTTGAGGCACAGAGCGAAGGAATAGATCTCGTGCCGGCGGCGATGAAGCTCTATGCGAACTACCCAAATCCGTTCAATCCAGAGGCGATCATCCGTTATACGATTCCGGGCAACCGTGATTTCTACAACGTAGCGCTTCGGGTTTACAATATTATTGGCCAAGAAGTGGCGACCGTTGTTGACAAAGAGCAACCGGCTGGTTATTATGAAGTGGCATTCAACGCCAAGGCTCTTTCGTCAGGAACGTACATTTATCGTCTGACGATTACCGGCAGCGGTGGTGTAACATACACAGACGTGAAGAAGATGATCTTGTTAAAGTAACGATAGTCAGCATCCTGATCGGTTGTTAGCGAAGTAAAAGCATTCTTGCATAAGGAGAGATTGTCATGAGACGTTTGTTGGTTTTGTTGATTGCTGCGACGCTGGTCGGTATGGCGCAAGAGCGCCAGACGTGGCCGCGGATCATGGTCGTCATTGACGAATCCATTGATGCGACCCCCGTCTCCACAAGTACGGTAGCGGCGAAGATTGAAGAATATTTCCTTGAAAAGGGATTTCGCCTTGTGGATAAGTCGCAGTTCGAAGCCGTGTCAGCGCGCGACGTTGCGCTTGCTGAAGGGAATCCTGCACGAGCCAAGGAATTAGGTCAGCGATATGGTGCGGAATTGATCGTAGTTGGGAAATCTGAAGGCACATTGGAAAGCGAGAAAGACTTCTACGGAGTGAAGAACATCGAATATGCAGCTAAAGGGAATGCAAAAGTGATCATCACGGACACAGGAGAGATGATTGCGGTTGCGAATAAGACGGCGAAGAAGTCCGCGCAGGGCAAGGCATCCGCAGCGAACCTCGTCATGGCGACGCTTGCGGAGTCTCTTGCAAAAGATCTTCACTTCCGCGTAATGGTGCGCCTGAAAGAAGAATCTGCCGGTCCACGCATCATCACGATGGCGCTGCTTGGAATTGATGCTCAGGCTCTTGCGGTAATCGAGAAGTCTCTACCGACGGAAATTCCCATCATCAAATCGCTCAAACTTCGTTTCCTTGAGAAAGATGGAGCGGTGTACGAAGCAACGGTGACGGGGAACGTGGACGATCTGAGAAATGAGATCACGAGTAAACGGAAAGATCTTGTTGTTATCGGATCCACCGGCACTCGCATTGATGTGAGCACAAAAGAAAAGGCGGAAGCGGCGAAGGGAAGTTCCACGGTGACAAGCCCGTTGGAGATTACGGGCTTCAAGGTGGAGAATGTGTTTCCGTCTCAGGTTAACTATTACGCCTACAATCCATTTGCAACGATCGAAGTAGAGAATGGTGCGCAAAAAGAAATTCGAAACGTGAAAGTGTCGATCTTCATACCAGACTATATGACGCTGGCATCAGAAGAGATCGTACCCAAGATCGACGCAGGTGCCAAACAAACCTTCAAGCTGGCTGCAACTCTTGACGCAAGGAAACTCTATTCGCTCAATGCAAATGCCACATCCCAGGCGAAAGTCGAGTTGTCGTACAATTTCAACAATCAGCCGCATACGCGCAGCCTCGTAAAACCCGTGACGATCTACAGTCGAAACACACTGAGCTGGCGGCGCGGCGAATCGATTGGAGCGTTTGTGACCGATACAGATGAGTCCGTGGCTGCGTTTGCCCGTTTCGTGATCGGTAGTATCGGTGGTTCGGAGTCACTCAAATCCAAAGTGCCGCGGAACGTTATCAACGCGCTTGCCGTTTGGAATGGCATTCGCGCCCACGGAATCGCCTACGTTTCCGATCCATGGAAATCGGTGGAGGGAGATATTCTCGATGTCATTCAATATCCACGCGAGACGCTTGCTTCGAAGACCGGAGATTGTGATGACTCATCGGTGTTGCTTGCTGCTTGCCTGGAGAATATCGGGATTCGGACGATCTTTGTAGGAACAAGCGATCATATTTTCATAATGTTCGATACGGATTTGATCCCGAAGAATGCATATCAATTAAGTCTCAACGATCAAGACTACGTTATCCGCGAGGGGAAGGTGTGGATGCCGCTTGAGACCACGATGATCACTCAACCGTTCGTGAAGGCGTGGAAGACTGGTGCGCAGGAGTATTACAAGAATCAGGCTTCGAATACCCTTGAACTTATTGACACACGCAAAGCCAAAGAGAAATTCCCGCCTGCGAATCTCCCCCCGGGCACTCGTGCGGCGGCACCTCCTTCGGCAGACCGCATCATGCTCCTTGCTTCTCAAGACCTGACCGACTTCGAGTATGACCAAAGTTCGCTTCTTGCATCATTAACCAATCAAGAGGGAAAGACACAAACGCCCGATCAGAAGAACAAGACGGCCGTCCTTCAAGCGAAAAGTGGCGGATACGACGCCGCGATCCTGACGCTGAACGGTGTCAATACCTCAGCTGCATACAACACCCTGGGCAACATTTATGTTCTCAAGAATGAGTTGCCGATTGCGCAGGACTTTTATCAAAAAAGCCTCTCGATGGACTCGAGCGACGGGGGCGTGTATCTGAATTTCGGTCTCGCCCGATACCTTACCGGTTCTGAACAAGATGCTGTGGAGTCATTTCAAGCGGCTATCTCCCGGTTCGAATCGCCGGAAAAGGCGTATGAAATACTTGGCCTTGAACGGCTCAAAGAGACTCTCGGCATGCGCGCCGCAGATGTTTCTGAGCGCAAAGTGGCCAAGGCAGACATTTTTGATCTCTTGAATCGATCATTAGAGAACGTGCCTGAAAAAGGGAAGGGCACAGCCCAAGCGAGCAAAGTCAGAGAGAAATACAAGAATCAGGAGAATCGCTTTGTGTTTGGAGGACGTCGTGCCGCAGACCCGACGCAAATTTCCAACATCAAAGAGTTTTTGTACTGGAAGGAATGATCTCCTCATTCGGGCTCGCTTTGCTTCTCGCCCCCTCTTGCCAGTGGCAGGAGGGGGTTTTTGTTTTCTCCGCCGGTCTCTTGCCTTCGTTGCAGGTCAATGCATTTTTGGCTACTTTGAACAAGCGAATAACCTTGTCAAGGTTCCAAACCTTGACAAGGTTATCAAGGTTATTCGTCCCTACTATGTCTCCGAATCTTCTTGCAATTGTTGGCAGGCCAAACGTTGGGAAATCCACGTTATTCAACAGGCTGATCGGCTCACGAGAGGCGATTGTTGATGGTACTCCTGGCGTAACCCGCGACCGACGCTACGGGCAGGCCGAATGGGCTGGCAAGTCCTTTACCGTTATTGATACGGGGGGATTTGTTCCAAGCTCTCAGGATGTGTTCGAACGGGCGATCCGTGAGCAGGCTGAGATTGCCATTCAAGAGGCAGACGCCGTTCTCTTCGTTGTTGATGCTGTGGATGGGCCTTTGTCGCTGGACAAAGAGATTGCGGAAATCCTCCGAAGATCGGAGAAACCCGTCTATCTTCTTGTCAACAAGATTGATTCCGCGAAAAGAGATCTTCTCCCGAACGCTTTTTATGAACTTGGATTAGGAGACCCGATTCCCGTCGCGGCATTCTCCGGGCGCCAAGTGGGAGATATGTTAGATATTATCACAAGGTCCTTCAGCCAGAATGCAATAGTATCCGATGATAAGCGATTGCGGATCGCCTTCGTTGGAAAACCGAACGTTGGCAAATCATCTCTTGTCAATGCTCTTCTCGGGGAGATGCGAACTGTGGTAACGGATATTCCCGGTACAACTCGCGACCCGATAGATTCTATCCTCAAACATAAAGGGGAAGAAATCGTTGTCGTGGACACAGCCGGACTGAAGAAGAAGCGACAGATGCGAGCCAGCCTCGATTTCTACAGTGCCCTGAGAACTCTTCGCAGCCTTGAACGAAGCGATGTGGCCGTCATCTTGTTTGACGCCCATCTCGGAGTCGACACGCAGGATTTGCACATCGTTGAGGCGGCGATGGAAAGAAAGAGGCCTGCAATCATTGCCGTCAACAAATGGGATTTGATCGAGAAGGACTCGAAGACTGCGCAGAACTTTGATTCCGTTATTCACAAACGGTTGGGGATGTATGATTTCTTGCCCGTCATATTTATTTCGGCGTTGACTCGCCAGAGAATATTTAAGGTGATTGATCTGGCAAAGGAGATCCACGAGGAGCAAGGCAAGCGCATCGAAACAAACAGACTCAATAAAATTATCCTTCCTGACATTGAACGTTACCCTCCTAGTTCATCAAGCACAAAGGAGATCAAGATCAAATACGTAACGCAGCTGAAGACCCAACCTCCGCTCTTTGCTTTCTTCTGTAATGAACCGAAGCTCATCCAAGAAAACTATAAACGCTTTCTTATCAACAAGTTACGAGAACACTTTGGATTTCAAGGGGTGCCTCTGAGTCTTGTCTTCAAAAAGAAATGAAGCAACGAATTCTCGTCATAGGCGGAGTCGCCGCCGGTCCTAGTGCTGCAGCGAAAGCGAAGCGAGTCAATCCTGACGCAGAAGTAATTCTTTTCGAGCAGGGGGAACACATTTCCTACGGTGTCTGCGAGATCCCTTACTATATTGGCGACGTCGTGACAGATGCTGATCGACTTCTTGTATATTCACCTCAGCGTCTTTTGAAGGAGAAGGGGGTTGTTGCCCACGTGTTCCAGACGGTAGAAGAAATCATTACTTCAAAAAGAATGCTTGTTGTTCGGAATCTGCAACGCAACCGTGTGGATGAACATCGTTACCACAAGCTCATCATTGCAACAGGTTCTCGGCCCAGAGGCCTTGGTATTCCCGGTGAAGACGCAAGAAATGTGTTTCGAGTGAAATCACTCGAAGAAGCCTACTCCCTGAAGAAGTATGTTGTGACTGAGAAAGTGCGCACCG
This sequence comes from Ignavibacteriales bacterium, assembly GCA_031420835.1. GTDB lineage: Bacteria > Bacteroidota > Ignavibacteria > UBA10030 > UBA10030 > JANONN01. The sequence goes on from JANONN010000043.1 coordinate 7,865, forward strand.
CGGCTATCGTCGGTGGTGGATATATCGGTCTCGAAATGGCGGAGGCACTCACGGGAATCGGTATTCGGACTACCATGATCCATCGTAGTGATCTTCCTTTAACGGGTTTGGAGATGCCGACAAGAGAAGCGATTCGAGAACAATTCCGGATTCATGGCGTTGAGTTTGCTGCTCGTCAGCAAGTGCAGGGTCTTACGATGGATGGAACTGGTAAGGTTACAGAAGTTGTCACAGTGAGCGCCCGATATGCGGTTGATCTTGTGATCATGTGCGTTGGAGTTGATCCGAATACGGATCTGGCGCAGGCCGCGCGAATCCGATGTGGCTCGCGCAAAGGAATTCTCACAGATCAACGTCAAGCAACGAACATTGATACGATCTACGCGGCGGGCGATTGCTGCGAAGTGAAGAATCTCGTGAACAACAAATGGATGTATATTCCACTTGCGACAACTGCCAGCAAGCAAGGGTGGGTTGCCGGTGAAAACGCGGCGGGCGGATCGGCGACGTTCAAAGGAGTCATTCGCGCGATTGGCGTAAGGGCGTTCGATCTTGAAATCGCACAAGTAGGAATCAGCTCAAAGGAGGCTAACGAGTCGGGTTTCGATATCGTTACCGAAGAGGTTGTCGGGAATTCACGCGTTGGATATTTTCCGGGGAATGCAAAAGTCCATATCATTGCTATTGCCGACAAGAAATCAGGGCGACTACTTGGAGCGAATGTCTTTGGTGAGAATGGCGCCGTGCTTCGGGCGAATACGCTTGGCGTGGCCATTCAACAAAAGCTCACGTTGGATGATGTGTCGAGGCTTGATCTTATTTATACTCCTCCGTACGCACCGATGTGGGATCCGATTCTCATAACAGCCAATCAATTGAGGAAGCGTCTTGCGAGCAAAACAGGTAGGAGATAATTCACTGGCGGTTCGTTCTTGCCCAACAACCATCTATTATGAAAAATCTTACGATCATTGATCACCCCCTTGTAAAACGAGACTTGACGACTTTGCGAGATCGGAAAACACCGAGCAACGTCTTCCGTGCTGTCCTGCGCCGAACCGCGAGTCTGATGGCTTATGAAGTGACTCGAGATCTTCCCGTGAGGTCTGTTCCGGTTACCACACCGCTCGAACGAACGAAAGGGGCGAAGGTTGCGAAGCCGGTAGTGCTCGTGCCAATCCTTCGTGCAGGGATGGGACTCGTTGGCGGGTTTGTCGAAGTCATTCCCGATGCACGCGTGGGTCACATCGGACTTTATCGAGATGAGGAGACTTTGAAGCCGGTTGATTATTACTTTAAGGTCCCCAAGAATCTCAGTAAGTCGCTCGTTCTCATTCTCGATCCGATGCTTGCGACCGGGGGAAGTGCTGTGACGGCAATCCAATACTTGAAGGAGAAAGGAGCAAAGGAGATTAGACTCGTCAGTCTTGTATCTGCGCCGGAGGGAGTGAAGGCCGTTCAACGTCATCACCCCAAAGTCCGAATTTTCACGTGTGCCCTTGATCGTCAGTTGAACAAGCGCGGATATATTTTGCCCGGACTTGGCGATGCAGGTGATAGGATCTTCGGGACGGAGTAAGCAATCAATAAGTGATCCATCGCATTGCTCTTATTGCCGCGGTGCTCCTGGGTGTTTCACCTTTTCTTTCAGGACAGAGACTCTTAGAGCCCCGGGAGTTGCATGAACGAGTTGCACAAGGCCTCAATCTGATCCTCCTTCAGGAATATGCACGCGCCGATTCCGTCTTCAAAGATGTAACGATCCGTTACCCTGAAACCCCCGTTGGATATTTGTTCCGCATTGCCGTTCTTCAAGCGAAAGCGTTAGATTACGAAGAGATTCTTGAGCAGTATGAACTCGAACCGCTTTTCGTGCAAGCGCAGACGCACATTGACGAGGTTCTTCGACTTGACTCTCATGACGCGTGGGGACATTACTTTGCGGGGACACTTCACATCTACGATTCGTTCGCCAGAGTGCAGCGCGGAGATTGGTTTGGTGGAGTGACGAAAGCGTTATCGGCCGTATCTTCATTCCGCAACGCGCTTGAGTATGATTCGTCGCTGACCGATTCTTATGCGGGGATTGGAACATATCTCTATTGGAAGAGCAAGCGAACGGAGTTTCTTCACTGGCTCCCGTTTGTCAGCGACGATCGCGAAGAAGGTATTCAGTATCTCCGGCGATGCGCACTCCGCGGAGAATACAACAAGTACGTTGCAATCAATTCGCTGATCATCGTTTTTCTGGAGGAGGGGAAGTATGAGGAAGCCAACCGATACGCCGATACCGTTCTTGGGTTGTATCCCCGGAACAGATCGTTTCTCTGGGGGAAAGCAACGGCGCTTGACAGGATGGGAGATCCGAAACGGGCTGCCGATGCATACAAGCGACTGTTGAATGAAATCCTTTCCGACTCAATCGCGAACCGATACAACGAATTGGTATGCCGTCTGAACTTATCGAAGAACCTATTTCATCTTGGAAGGCTTGACGAGGCGGAAGGACATTTGAAAGTCGTGAGTGCGATGAATGTGAATTCCTTTAAGCGCCATCTAAGGTCGCGCGCAAAGCTAAAGATCGAAGAAGCACAAACCCTTTTACAGAATCGGTGAACGAATGGAGAGTATTCTAATCACAACACTGAGATTCTCAACTCGTCAACGGAGGCAACGCTATGTCGTCATCTCCAACGTCTGAACTCGTCGAAGTTGATCTCTCGGCGCTCGATCACACGTCGTTGATCAATGCCGACCTGGCCCCCACAAAAGTATCGCAACGAACGTGGAGTACATACAACATTGCCGCTCTCTGGATCGGCATGTGCGTCTGCATCCCAACGTATATGCTTGCCGCCGGATTGATAGCTGGGGGAATGAACTGGTGGCAGGCGTTGCTCACGATTACCCTTGGCAACGCAATCGTTCTTGTTCCGATGATCCTCAATGCGCACGCTGGGACAAAATACGGAATCCCTTTTCCCGTCTTGGTGCGTGCGCCATTTGGGACGATCGGTGCGAACATTCCATCGATTCTACGCGCGCTTGTTGCGTGCGGCTGGTTTGGGATCCAAACGTGGATTGGAGGTCAGGCATTTAATTCTATGATCGTACTGCTTTTGCCGGGTTGGGCGCTCTTCGAGTGGGGGCCAGCGATTAGTTTCATGGCCTTTTGGGGAATGAATGTGTACTTCATCGTTCGCGGCACGGAGTCGATCAAATGGCTCGAATCATTCTCGGCGCCGTTTCTTTTGCTCGTGGGGTTGGGACTCTTAGCGTGGGCATACGTGGAGGCGGGCGGATTCGGTCCGATTCTCAGTCAGCCAAGTAAGTTCCAAACTGCTGGCGAGTTCTGGAAGTTCTTTGTGCCGTCATTGACAGGCATGGTGGGATTCTGGGCAACATTATCGCTGAACATTCCCGATTTCACGCGATATGCAGGGAGTCAACGGTCCCAAATGCTGGGGCAGTTGTTCGGTTTACCGTTCACGATGGCGCTCTACTCGTTCATTGGCGTGGCGGTTACGTCGGCGACGGTTGTGATCTTTGGGGAAGCAATTTGGGATCCCGTTGTCTTGCTTTCTAAATTCCAGAATCCGATTGTGATCTTTCTTTCCCTTCTTGCCCTCACCATTGCAACACTCACCACCAACATCGCTGCAAATGTTGTGGCGCCTGCAAACGGATTTTCCAATCTTGCGCCGCAAAAGATCAGCTTTGTCGGCGGTGGATTGATCACCGCATTCTTGGGGATTGCAATGATGCCGTGGAAGCTTCTTGCGGATTACAGTGCATACATTTTCGGCTGGCTGATCGGTTATTCGAGCTTCCTTGGTCCGATCGCCGGGATTCTTATTGCAGATTACTTTGTCGTACGAAAAAAAGAATTAGATGTGAAGGCGCTCTACACGCGAGGCGGGGAGTACGAATACTCAAAGGGCTTTAATCCAAAGGCGATCATCGCCCTTGCTGCAGGAATTTTCATCGCGCTCGTTGGCCTTTTCGTTGATGAACTCCGCTTTTTGTACGACTATGCGTGGTTCGTTGGGTTTGGAACGGCTTTTGGGGTGTATGTGGTGATAATGAAGCGGGGTACGTCCGCCTGAGTAACCTTGAGAAGTATCCCCTTGTTTTCAGCGCAACCTTGCGAAGGTTCCCCCCGCTTTCTCCGCGACCTTCGCAAGGTTACGACGCTCATCGAACGTACTTGGCGATCTTGGACATCTCGGTCTCCCCCGTGCTTTGCTCCACAAACAGACGATATTCTTCTCCCCCAGAAAAATACAGGTCTCGGAACGTCGTGGCGGCAGAGCTGTTTGGCATCATACCTATCCACTCACGATAATTGGAATACTCCCAATCTTCTGGACGTAAAACGAGTCCGGCTCGGACCGGATTCAAATGGCAGTAGCGAATAACTTGCAACACGTAAGCATCTGTTTCGGTGTGTCGTGCCTTTGCACGCCCTTGAAACAATGTGCCACTGTGTTTCTGTTGGAGGTTGATCGCCTGTGTGTAGGCATTGAAAACCGTCTGGAGAGTCTTTGATATTGACCCCCGTTGCTCTTGTCTCAAAACAAAATGATAGTGGTTGGGCATCAAACAGTACGCAAGGACAGAGATGGCATAACGCGTTTGATACTTTGAAAGTAGCTCAAGGCAGTATGTGTAATTGGCCGGACGAAAAAAGATAGGTAACTTATGCGCCCCACGATTGAAAACGTGATAGTATTCTTCGTCAACGTATTTCATCTGAGCCATGCAACCCTGTTTTACACCGAACCTTTCGAAGGTTTCTCCCGCTTTCTCAAGCGCAACCTTGCGAAGGTTCCTCTCGCTTTCTCCGCGACCTTCGCAAGGTTTTCTAACTCATCCAATTCACCTTCGACTCGGGATTCCACTTCGTCGTTGTCTTCTTCAGCTTCGTAAAGAACTCGATAGAACTTTTTCCCGTAATATCGCATGCGCCGAATTTTGAGTCATTCCATCCGCCGAACGAGAACGGTTCACGAGGAACCGGCACGCCGATGTTCACGCCAATCATTCCCGCGCTGGCCCGTTCGATGACATAGCGTGCCATCCCGCCGCTCTGCGTAAAGACCGATGCTGCATTACCGTACGGGTTGGCATTCTCGATGGCAATCGCTTCGTCCACGGTCTTTGCACGAATGATCGTAAGAACAGGTCCGAACACTTCTTCCTGCGCAATTGTCATATCCGCGGTTACATAATCAATGACGGTTGGTCCGACGTAATAGCCGTTCTCTTTTCCCTTTACCACTACTTTTCTTCCATCTACCAAAATTTTTGCGCCTTGCTGTTCCGCTTCGGTGATGTACCGTTCGATCCGTTCCTTCGCTTGTTGAGAAATGACAGAGCCAAGATTTTCTCCGGGAACAATCTTCTTCGCCTCTTCACATAGACGATTGATGATGTGATCGACCGCTCCAACCGCAACCATCGCTGATGCAGCCATGCAACGCTGTCCCGCGCAACCGGACATTGACGCGGCGATGTTACTCGCGGCCATTGCTTCGTGCGCGTCTGGCAAGACGATCAGATGGTTCTTCGCGCCGCCGAGACAAAGCGCCCGTTTGTGATGCGAGGTTGCACGGGCATAAACGATCTTCGCTACCTTCGTTGAGCCGACGAACGTAATCGCTTGTATATCGGGATGATCACAAATCGCTTCGACCGCCGCTTGGCCTCCGTTCACCACATTGAAAGCACCGTCAGGCAATCCCGCTTCCTTCAGCAACTCGGCAATTCGAGTAGCGCTTAACGGAACCTGCTCAGACGGCTTCAGGATCATTGTGTTGCCGAGAACGAGAGCGTTCGGGATCGTCCAGTTGGGAACCATGTTCGGAAAGTTGAACGGAGTGATAGAGACTACCACGCCCAGCGGGTATCGGTCAATACGGCATTCAACTCCCCTGCTGACTTCGAGAATCTCCCCCGGCACAAGTTGTGGCATCGAGCAGGCAAATTCAGTTACCTCAATCGCTTTCTCAATCTCTGCGGCAGACTCGCTCATTGTCTTTCCGTTTTCTTCGTGGACGAGTCGGGTAAGCTCATCGAAATTCTTCTCCAACAGACTCTTATACCGATAGAAGACTTGCGCCCGTTCTTTAATGGGGGTGGATGACCAACTAGGGAATGCTAACTTTGCGGCGCGGACGGCATCATCCACATCTTTCACAGAGGAGAGGGGTACCTTGGCGATCTGATCTCCGGTTGAAGGATTAAACTTTGCTAGGTAGTTTGTTCCGCGCGATTCGACAAACTCGCCACCAATGAAATTCGGGACCGTGTACATCCCATTTGTAGTCTTTACGTTTTTCGGTCTTGCCAAGGTTGCCATCAGAGATGTGGATGTTGTGGTGCTCGCCATATTGTTACTCCTTTCACATCGGAATCAAGAGTCGGATCAATTCAATTCTTGTTAAGAAAATACCCACTGACGCGAACAAATGCAAGGAAGGGCTGGAGTAGTGGTA
>JANONN010000044.1:0-2649 GCA_031420835.1 Ignavibacteriales bacterium
CGCCGCCTATTGGCGGATCATCTACCCCGGAAGCGCAGTCATTCGGTGGATGTGGCTGCGCGCCATCCAGCGACGCTCGACCAGCCCCCCGTGAACAGTGATGCGCGTGAAAGGCGAGTTGAAGAATGCGGGGTTGGACGGCCCAACAAGCCGATGAAGCTGCCGGTCGCCTTCGGCGCCCGCAGCTTATCGGCGATACGTTAGCCGCCACCACTTCTATATGGAATACATACTCAATGCAGCCCTTGTTTTCTTCACCGGATTGCTTGTTTGGGCAACCGTCAAGCTCGCGAATCACACTCGTGCGCTCTCAAAACTAACCGAAGCGCTTGTCTCGATTGAACGAAGCCGAGACGAGCGTGATGCCAAAGAGAAACTTCTCTCAGAACTCAGAATGGGACTCGCCGCGGCAGAATCGGTCCAGGCAATTCGACCAAATGACTTTGCAACCAATTTGGCAAGGGAGGATTTATTTCCAAAAGATGATGTGAATGCTATTGAGACCCTGCAGGCTGTCAGCGCTCACATTGAAGATCCCGATACGCGCGTTTCTCTCAGGGCTCTGTGCTCGATGTTCGATAACAAACGACGCGAAAAAGCCGACTACTATCCCGGAAAAGAGAATCTACTCAATCACCTTGAGACCATCCAAAATCGGATTCAATGGTCGATAGACAAGTGGCGACGCACAATTAGTGGTGCCGGCTAACCGGTCGCTCCCCGACTACGTCTTGAAAAACAGACTCCGTCGGGGCAGGCAAGCTGACCCCGCATAAGAGCATTGCGGGGCAGGCAGGCGTCGCAGGTTACCTGTTCGCCGAAACAGTTTTTCAGGTGCAGGCGGGAGCTCCCAACCGTTAGGCCGCAGCCGAACTATCGTCGTTTATAAACGTCGCTGCGATGCCCGACTTTATGGACAATAATTGTCCGATCGCTTCGTCGGATTTCGAAGATGATTCTAAACGAACCTTCTCGAAATTTGTAAAGGCCGGCCAACTCGCCTTTGAGGGAGAAGAGTTTTGTGGAATCAAGATTTGCGGAAAGCCATTCAAGTCAATCGAGAATGCGTTTTGCGGTTTCCCGATCGAGTTTCTTGACTTCCTTGGCGGCGGGCTTTAGATATTGGATGGAGAACAATTACAATCCCAGTTGTCTGCGAAGGGTGGCATGGTCAATCCCCCGTTCACCCTTGGCGACAGCCTTTTTCTGGCGAATCAATCTCTTGCGGAGGTTCTCCTTCATAACTAAACCTTCGTCGGGATCGCCAAACAACTCTACAAGCTTTTGCTCAACGAGAGTCGACACGACCTTCGCAAGTTCTTTCTTACTCATTTGTGCAACGTTCGTACTCATTTTGATCCCTGGTCTTTTTGTTTCTAGAATAATCAAATTCCTGGACTTTTTCAACGGCTGCGGCCAAACCGGTCGATCAACCTGCCCCGAGGTTCTTTGTCGGGGTTCAGGAGTCCCTACCCACGCCTGCGTGCTCCCGCAGCTGCGGGACACTCTGGCGTGCAGGCACGTGCCTTCGCGACAACTCCTTCATAGCTGAGGCTGACTCTCTTCTCGCTTCTTTTTTCTTCCTTCGCTGCTGGAGATCTCGCGCAGAGAGCAAATATTTCTGCACGCTCTCCCTCGCTTTTACAACCTTCTTCTGGCGGTTATTCATTTGTCGCATCGTTATGTCCCTCCTTCGCCAATCCGTAGCGCTTCATCTTCGTGTACAAATGGCTGCGTTGAATATCCAACGCTTCGGCGGTCTTGGAGATGTTCCAGTTGTGACGCTCTAACTGTTTCTTGATGAACGCCGCCTCTGCACGCTCCTTGAATTCCTGAAACGTGCCGCTCATGTTCACGAAGTCGTCCGTCTCCCGCGCGAACGGCGATTCTCCTCCCATCGCTTTTGCATCTATGATTGAGCCGCGTGAGAGAATAACAAGCCGTTCCAGTGCGTTGCGCAACTCACGCACGTTGCCGGGCCAATCACGTCGCGAGAGTTCCTGAAGAAGTTCCGGAGTCACGCTCTTCCGGGCCATTCCGTTCCGCGCGCACACATCGGCTATGAATGCCTCAACAAGAACCGGAATGTCTTCTCGACGTTCACGGAGGGGAGCAACGTGAATGGGAATCACGTTGAGCCGATGGTAAAGGTCTTCTCTAAAATTCCCCTTCTTGATCTCTGCCACAAGATCTTTGTTCGTTGCAGCGATCACTCTTACATTAACCGGAATCATCTTGTTGCTCCCAACCCGCTCAATCTTTCCTTCCTCTAACGCCCTCAAGACCTTCGCCTGTGCTTGCAGACTCATATCACCGATCTCATCAAGAAAGAGCGTGCCCCCATCAGCCTGCTCGAATTTTCCGACTCGCTGTGCCGTCGCACCCGTAAATGACCCTTTCTCGTGACCAAACAACTCCGATTCGATCAGTTCAGATGGGATCGCCGCACAATTCACTTCGACAAATGCTTCACCACTCCGTTTGCTCTGTCTGTGAACTGCTCGCGCCACGAGCTCCTTGCCACTCCCATTTTCGCCGGTGATGAACACCCGCGCTTCGGTTGGCGCTACACGATCAATGAGTCCGAGAATATCCTTGATCGCCCGGCTGTTGCCGAGAATCTCATACTTCCCTTCCACTCGTTCCTGC
>JANONN010000045.1:0-2674 GCA_031420835.1 Ignavibacteriales bacterium
CCCGGAAAACAGGCGCACCAGCAATCCCAAAAAACCAAACATATGGAGTGTCAACCCCAGAATTAGGGTAAAAGCATACCAAAAGAGCGTCTCGAGAATGTCGAACCCAAATTCACCGACGGTGGCGGAAATAAGCGCGAAGACTCCGTAAGGTGCAATGCTCATGATCATCCCCACCATCTTGATCATCGTTTCACTCAATCCGTCAAAGAAATCTACTACTGGTTTCGACTTGTCACCGACCAAGGTGAGGCTCACTCCGACCATAAGCGCAAAGAACACAATCTGAAGCATCTCGCCACTCGCAAGAGCGTTGATTGGATTAGTGGCGACGATATTAACAAGCATGTCTATGAGGCTTGGGGGAGTAACAACGGACTGGACATCCGCCTGGAATCCTAGTCTGAGCTTCTCACTTGCTTCCGGTGAGAGTCGCAAGCCGGGCTGAATGAGATTGACTAACACCAATCCTATCGTGATCGCGCTTGCGGTGGTGAAGAGATAAAACGTCAGCGTCTTGCCCCCGATCTTTCCGACGCGCCGGATATCTCCCAAGCTCGCTGCCCCAACGATCAGCGATGCAAGAACCAGCGGAATGGCAATGAACTGCAAAAGCCGTATGAAGATTGACCCGATCGGCTTAATCTGCACCGCAATTGTCTTCACCTTCTCAATCGCGAGCGGATTCTGATATCGATACCGCTCCGTTACTCCGTCCGACTGTCCTGCCGGAGTGACCCAGAGTGTCAAGTCCTTTTTTTCCTGAGCAGGCAGTCTCCTGAAGAACTGAATGGCCTTGAGTTGATCCTCCTTGCCGAAGCTCGCCACGGCGAGCGTTTCTGCGCGCACAAACTCGAGTCGGTCCCATCCTTTGACCGCGGTCGTTTCTTCATTTCCATCCACACGGTACTTCACGCTTAGCTCATATTTGCTAACGTTGAAGATCGCCCCGAAGATCGCTCCGAGCACGAGGCCTGCGAGAATTTTGTGGTGCAAAGGAATTGTTTTCCACGAGAGACTCATACAAGAATCCTTTCTTGGTCAACCTTTTTTCCAAAAAAGAGCAGGAACGCAACAAGCAGAGCGGAACCGACACCGATGGAAATCCACGGAGAAAGCCCGAACGCTGTTGGAATATCGCCGACCACCATTCCCACGATCGCGGCGAGCACGGCATACGGAAGTTGTGTTCGGACGTGATCTATGTGATCGCACGCAGAGGCCATGGAGCTGAGGATTGTTGTGTCCGAGATCGGTGAGCAATGATCGCCAAAGACTGCCCCGGCCAGCACTGAACTGATAACACCGTGGAGAATGATTTGATAATTGACGGCATCAAACCCGGCATCGAGAGAAAGCGTGTGGCCAAGTGGAATGACGAGGGGCATCATGATCGCCATCGTGCCCCAACTCGTGCCGGTGGCAAAGCTGATGATGGCGGCGATCAAGAACGTCAAGACAGGCAGCCAACGCGGCTCGATAGTTCCGCGTAACACTTGGATAAGATAGTCAGCCGTGTGAAGCTCTTGTGTCACTGAGCCGATAGACCATGCAAGAATGAGGATCAACATTGCCAGCAACATGGATTTCAGGCCGTTGAACCACGCGTCAATCGCTTCGGTTGCTTTCATGATTCGCTGACCGACCGAGAGGAGAATTGCGACGATGCAACCGGAAAGTGAAGCCCACAAGAGCGCGGCATACGAATCGGACTTGCTTATAATTGTGCCGAAACCGTAGTCGGTGATCCCTTCTGCTGCCAACGCTTCCGTTCCTGTTTTGTACAATCCAAAGAGAGCAACGAGCAAAATCGTTATGATTGGGAGCAGACCGTTATACCAACGAGCGGGCTTGCCCCCTGGGGGGTTGTCGCTTGTGTAGTTCGATGTGGTTTCTGTGAGATCGGTGGCAGGCTGAGCGCCATCGCGCATGACTTTTCCTGTTGATCGGGCACGCTGTTCTGCGTGAAGCATCGGGCCGAAGTCGCGTCCCATATATCCCACGAGAAACACAAGGATGAGCGTGAAGATCGGATAGAAGCGATAGGGGATCGTCTGGAGGAAGACGGAATACGCTTCTTCAGTGGAGCCGATCATCTTCAGCCCCTGCTCGATAAGACCCACTTCGAAGCCGATCCAAGTAGAGATGATCATGAGGCTTGCTACCGTTGCAGCGCCGGCATCAACAATAAAGGCGAGCTTTTCGCGAGAGATCCTCAGCTTGTCCGTAATCGGTCGCATCAAGTTACCGCGGACAAGACAATTGGCGTAATCATCGAAGAAGATAACGAATGCCATTCCCCACGTTGCGAGCTGGCCGCCGCGAGCAGTTTTTGCGTAGGGGGTAATGAGATTGGCGATGCCGACCATTCCGCCATTCTTGGAAATAACGCCAACCATCCCGCCGAAGAGCATACTGAAGAGAATGATCTGGATGTGACTCGTCTCCGACAGCGCTTTGATAATAAAATGATCGAGCACCCGATAGATTCCCCCAATCATGTCGTAGTTAAACAGAAACACGGCGCCGAGCCAGATTCCTGCAAAGAGAGAGATGACCACCTGGCGTATGATGAGTGCCAAAACGATTGCAAGCAGAGGTGGGAGGATACTCAGAACGCCGGGATGCCGGGCACTGTCAGCCGCGTGCGATAGATCGACGTCGACGCCGCGAT
>JANONN010000046.1:0-2728 GCA_031420835.1 Ignavibacteriales bacterium
GCATTACAGCGAGCCTTGAGAAATTCGCCGACCACCCAGGTTTCGAACAACGCACCGCGCAAGGGCTGCAGCGCCAGAACATCCGTACTGCGAATACCCAGCAGCCAGCATGCCAGTCCAACATCCACAAAATACAACTTGGGTGACTTAATAAGACGTTTTCCGAAATTTCGATGATAAGGCGGCAACAGAAAAACCAGATCGCTGGCTTCAAGCACTGACATCCAGGCGCGCGCCGTGCTCTGCGGAATACCGGTCTCACCCGCAAGTGCACTCAAATTCAGCAATTGACCGGTACGCCCTGCGCACAAACGCCGCGAAATCTGTGATCACATAACACAATATCCTGGTGTGAGCGCACTCAGGTTTTTCACTTGTTCAAGTATGCGCACCAGCCGTTTGCTATCGTGCTCATTATTATCAAATGCTAGGGCATTTACAATAATGTTGCTGTTTTTAGTTTTGGTAGTGGAAATTTTAACGACAAACACATAGGGTTTGGGTTCTTTGTCTTTTGATATGCAATAGATATGTGGTTCGTGCAGACTGTAGAGTTTGTTTTTATCGTTTCTTTTCTGATTCAGTGCGCGCTGATACAGCGCGATATTTTTCTGCTCGGTAGATGGTGCGGTGGCAGGCAAATTGCGCTCTATTTCCCGTAAAACATGGCCTACATAGTGAGTAAACGACGCGTGTCGTGGCGAATCGTGCGCCGTTTATTCGGCGTGGCATAGGCCACTTCGCGCTTTAATTGCTGCGCATCTTTTAAGTAAGTGCTAAGTAAGTGCGTTGCAGCTTGATGCCGTGTTGGCTCGCCAGTGTCAAACACCCGCATGAACCTTTCGATACAACGTTGCAACGGTAGGAAAGGTCGTGCATTTTTCTTGCACAGTGGTATCAATACAAACTTCTGGTTCTTTAACTTGACCACCATCGATGATAATCCACACAGTAAATATTTTTTCAAACCCGCCACTGCTAGAGCGCTGGTGGAAATACCTTGTATCGGACGCATCACAAGGAAATTCCCATTGAAAAATCATTTCACCTCAAAACGCTTGATAATAGAAATTGGTTTCCCATGCGTGCATTAATGCTTCATCGCTGAGATTAGCAAAACGTTTCAAGATGGACAGTCCCACCATTAACCGAATCGGTTTGGCCGGTTTGCCGCATTTGACATACAGCGCAGAAAATTCCATTTCGAGCATCTGTCAGGGAATATTTTTGGCCCGTTGTCGCAGCAGATGCGAAGGATTCAGCTATCCCATCATCGTGGATAAGAATAAATTTGCTTGCTGTGGATTGTGTGATACTGACAACCTGTTTTTATCTGCCATTTCGTCCAGATTTTGCGCTGAAACGCTCTTTATCTGGACGAAATTATCTCGCAAATTTGTATTTTTATTTATATATCTCAATTGGTTGTTGATAATTCAGGGACGGCTAATTATTTCATTTAATCATTACAGTTAAAATTGCTGGCCGGTTGTCTTCGCAGCCAGACGTATAGATTACTACTGGTTTACCACTCATTTTAGCCGATAAAAGCGTAGCATAAATTCGACTGATTGCAGCAGGCGATAATGTAGTCTTTACCATATAACTATCTGGATTTGAACCAGCACCAGAACAGCTTGAGTTATTTACTGGTATACCTGTTGGAAAGACGCGAATAGTATCCGTGGCATATGTAGTACTCCATAACTCGAAATCATTCAACGTAATAGATTGATCCGCAGCATGGATAGTTGAACTTACACTCGCCATACCGATAAACAGAGAAAAAATTAATATGCGCATACAAATAACTCCTAAAGTTAACTAAATTTATTTATTGATTACTTGATGACCTCTCCGTACAATTACAACGCTGCACATCGGGCCTACACCAGTTACTATTTTTCAGATAATCCAATCTCCTTAAATCTTTGCCATTAAATTAGCAAGGCTAGTTTATTTTAATTTCGTCTAATAATGTCGCTTGTCTATCGTTACAGATGATTCTTGCTCATCTCTATTCAACACAGCGATTATATCTTTACCTTCTAAAACACCATCATATTCAAGCATGAATTAATTAAAGTGGTCAGTGACAAATGAGTATTATTAACCACCATTTCCCTTTATCCCAAACGGCCAGCCTCTTTTCGCATAACTCAGTTTTCTATTGGGCATCTCCTCAACTTGCTCTTTAAAGCGACTGGCGCCTGTTGGCATTGAAAACAATGCAGCACGCCTGATATCACTAATCACATTAACATCCAGTTCATTTCTGAACAAGTCCTGATAAGCCATGTGCCGCTCCGCATCGTTTAATCCCATAGCACTGTACAACGCATGAAGCTGGATAATTTTACTCCATTCACCCATAGTATTATAACGGTCACTCAACCAACGATATTCAGCCGGATGCTTCACCATGTTGGCCCGAACCGGATTTAGTTCAATATAACGGCAAAAGTGTAATAAATATTTTTCATTATCAACGAGGCTGGCTTTATGCCGACTCTCCCATAGCGTGCCGGTACGTTTGTAGTCCTGGTTAACATATTGCACATAATGCCGTCCAATGGATTGCATGGTTAAACTGATTGAATCTGACGTCTTCGGCGTCATCCACAGATGCACGTGATTGGTCATCAGTACATAGGCATGCACCGCAACACCGTAGCGGTTACAGGCGTCATGCAAACATTCCCACGCTGAATGGCGGCAGGGTACATCG
>JANONN010000047.1:0-3528 GCA_031420835.1 Ignavibacteriales bacterium
TGTGTACGATGTGAGGATCTATGGAACTGAAGGGATTCTTCAATGCTGGAATTCCAGTCTCAGACTTGAGCTCCTTCAGAACGGTTCGTTGCAGCGTGCGCTCGATGAGGATTTCAGCTCAGAAGGCCAGGCGAGCTTTGTCGAGGAGATGAACGAGTTCGGTGAATGCGTGCTGACCGGCAAGAAACCTGAAACAGGAGGCGAGGAGGGACTCATGGCTTTGGCAGTGATTGAAGCGATGACGGAGTCACTGAAAACTCGCACCGTCGTCAATATGGACAATATTCTTCGGAGGTCATAACATGTCGAATTCACGTCGCGTGTTTCTCCATAAATCAGCATTTGCTGCTGCCGGACTTACTCTGAAACCATGGTCGGTTGTTGATGGCATAAGAACGTCGCGTGTATCTGACGCCCCCAGAGGGCTCCTTTTTGATAAATCAGAAATTCCACGAATGTTAAAGACCATAAAGCTTCCGCGGTTTGCCCCATACTGGAAGTCCATCGTGGATGCCGATTTGGCCGCAGACACAAAATTCCTGCGCGAGGAGCTTCGGCTCAACAACCACGTCGCGGACTTTTTGAAGGCGAGGATCATCCTTGAAAGAACCTCATTCGTGTATGCTCTTACACAAGACGCCAAGCAACTCGAAGTTGCGAAGCTCGCCATAAGCCGTATCCTCGAGTATGCGAAATGGGACTACTTCCTCGAAGGAGGAACGTTCACGTTTGGTCTTCAGCGCGCTCCTGAAGCCACCATCGCCATGGCGTTTGCCCTCGAATGGCTGGATTCGGTTTTGACGGACCGGGAAAAAGTTGAAATCAAAAAGCAGATTGCGGAAAAAGGAGCGCTGGCCTGCTATCGAACGCTTTGGGGAATGAAACATCCTGACCGGGTGCGAGGTTGGGGATTTGATCCTGATGATGATTACAAGTTTCGTTTTGACTTGAGTCGTTGGCCGTTTATTCTGAACTCAACGAACCTTAAAGTTATCCCCATAGCGGGTCTGGGTATTGCCGGTTGTCTCCTGCATGGTGAGCATCCTCAGGCGGAACGATGGACCGAGCTTGCCCTGCAGAGTGCCAAGGCGTTTGCCCCCATGTTTGGGTCTGACGGAAGTTATGAGGAAGGCGTCAGTTATTGGGGATATACGGCGCTGCATCTTGCGTTGTTCCTCGAAGTCCTCTATCGAAAACGCGGCATTGACGAGAGGTCACTCATAAACTTCCCCGGGACGGCTCGGTATGGACTCCAGATGTCCATGCCTACCACCGACAAACCGGCGGACTGTGTGAATTTCGGAGATGCAAGTGTTGTCGGCGATACTTCAGTAGCGGCATGGGTGGCACGGACGAAACGTGATGGGATTGCCCAGTATGTGGCGACCGAAGTCGGAGACGTGCGCAACAATTATGGCATCATTTGGTTTGATGATTCAGTCGCGCAGACCACTCCCGGCCCGGAGTACTATGATGCTCGATTCGCAAACGACTGGGTTGTTTCGCACACAGGATGGGACACTCAAAGTTCTGTCGTAGCTCTCCGAAGCGGATTTCCGGCAAATCACGAACACGCCGACCGGAATAGCGTTGTTTTCAAAGCGTACGGTGAGCGATTGCTGCATGACCCCTTCAAAGCTGCCTATTCCTACACGCAACAACACTGGATATTGCGCTTTACCGCGGCGCACACAGCCGTTCTGATCGACGGAAAAGGTCATCAATATCATGACGGCCATGAGGGAACGAATGCTTCCTGGGCAGAGGCGAAGATTATAGACTACAGCGCGGATGGAAAACGAATGGTTGTGACAAGCGACGCGACTGATGCGTACAAACTTGTCCAACCGACCGTTGACCTTGTGCAGCGAACACTCGTGTTTGTAAAACCGGATATTCTTGTTTTTCTGGACAGAATCAAGTTGAATTCTCCATCGAAGGTTCAGGTTCGATTTCAGATTTACAACGAGGATAACAAAGGCAAAGGAGAGGCGAGTGATTCGGGATTCACTATCCAACGGCCAAACGCATCGCTTCAGGCTTCGGTGCGAGCGACAAGTAAAGTCAGTTTTCGAAGTGGACAACACAATGTGCCCGCCGACGTTGGTATATATCCTTATGTTGAGGTCGAATCCGGACAAGACATGACTCACGAGATTATTACGGTTTGCATCGCAAGTGGCCCGAAAAAGGAACAAAGTGAAGTTGCCATAACAAGAAAGGAAAACACATGGATTGCGGCCGGTAGACACGCCGGAAAAAAGTTCAAGGTGTCGGTGTCCGTCAGTGACGAAAAACCGGTTGTTGAAGTCGACTCGCCCGGATGAAATAACGATGAATCGCTCCGATGCACATTTTGAAGAAGCGCTCAAGCTGATCCCCTGGGGTACTCAAACGAACGCGAAGAGGCCTTATGCGGCGTTCAACGAAACGATGCCAAAGTACATCGTGCGTGGTAAGGGATGCCGGATCTGGGATATGGAAGGCAAGGAATATATCGATTTTCGTTTGGCCCTCGGCCCCATCATTCTTGGATATTGCTACGATGAGGTTGATAATGCGGTTCGGGCCCAGCTTGAGAAGGGCGTGCTTTTCAGCATGGCAAGCCCCATTGAGCTTGAACTGGCGAAGCTGATTCATGAAGTCGTGCCGAATGCGGAAATGGTCAGGTTTATGAAAACGGGAGAAGATGCGAATCTGAGTAACATCCGCATCGCCCGCGCTCACACCAAAAGAGATATGATTCTCACAAGCGGCTATCATGGCTACCCCGATTGGTTTGCGGTTGAGGAAAGCCCGAACAACGGTGTCCCGGAAATGCTCAAGGACTACGTCAAAGTAATTCCCTGGGGAAACATCGAAGTTGCGGAGAAGCTGATTCGAAAATACAACGAGCGCATAGCGTGTGTCATCTCCATCCCGTATGACATGAACGAAGACGTAAGCGGGTCGTACATCAAGCATCTTCGGAAGCTGACAAAAGAAAACGGAATTCTGCTCGTTCTCGACGAAGTGTGGACAGGTTTTCGGCTTGCGCTCGGTGGTGCGCAGGAATATTTCGGCGTGGACCCCGACCTTGCGAGCTACGCGAAGGCCATGGCAAATGGTTATCCCATCTCGACGTACGTCGGCAAACGAAAATACATGTCGGAGCTGAATCATTTCAGGATGACGACGACGTACGCGGGCGAAACTCTCTCCATGGCAGCTGCCATTGCAACGATTTCCATCATGAAACGCGAGCCAGTTCACAAGCATCTTTGGGCAATGGGGGAGAGGTTGATGCGGGGGTTCAATGTGATTGCGAAAGACCTCGGAGTTGAAGGATATGCAGCAGGGCTTCCACCGTCTTCGTTTCTGAAATTCAATACCCCCGATGCGGCCTACAACCAGCGCCTCGAATACCTGTGGTTCCGTGAACTTTTTAGAGAAGGAGTATTCGTGATTCTCCGTTGGTTCATTTCATATTCTCACAAGCAAGCTGACATCGACCCCGCTCTGGAGAAGGCCAAACGCGCTTTGCAGCGA
>JANONN010000048.1:0-9370 GCA_031420835.1 Ignavibacteriales bacterium
GCAAACGAAAAACTGAAGTACTTGCCTGCCATCGTCCGTGCTTGCACGTTACTGGCAAGCAAAGTGGAGAAGATCATGACGTCGGGAGGATTCCCGCTGGTGTTGGGGGGCGATCACTCAATTGCCATTGGCACGATTGCCGGTATGGCCTCCTATTGCAGGAGTGTGGAAAAGAAACTCGGGGTCCTTTGGATTGATGCTCACGGCGACTTGAACACTCACGAAACAACTCCTTCGGGAAACATCCATGGAATGCCGCTTGCAATCTCTCTTGGTCTTGGAGCTATCGAGCTAACGTCGGTTGGCGGAGATTTTCCGAAACTTGATCCGAAGAACGTTGTGCTGATTGCCACACGTGATCTTGATGACGGCGAGCGTGCGCAGATAAAGAAGCTCGGTCTCTCTGTCTTCACCATGGAAGAGATTGACAAGCACGGGATGGCGCTTATTGTTACGAAGGCGCTCCGAAAGCTGAGACACGTTGACTACTTGCACGTAAGTTTCGATCTCGATGCTCTTGACCCCGCCGTTGCACCCGGCGTTGGAACGCCTGTGAAAGGCGGACTCAACTATCGGGAAGCTCATCTCATCATGGAAACCCTCAACGAGTTCGGCAAAATGACCTCGCTCGAAATTGTTGAGGCAAATCCTATTCTCGACAACAGAAACCAATCAGCTGAATTTGCAGTCGAGCTGATTCTCTCCGGATTTGGCAAGAAGATTCTCTGATGGAAATCATCTCCTCAGTCCCGGAACTGCAACGACGGTCAGAGCAGCTTCGACGTGAAGGGAAACACATCGCCGTCGTGCCGACGATGGGGTACCTGCATGCAGGTCATGGAAGCTTGATGAAGTTGGCGAAAGCGGAAGCAGATGTTCTCATTACGACCATCTTCGTTAACCCGACGCAATTCGGTCCTGGAGAAGACTTTGAGCGTTATCCTCGCGACATTGATAGCGACAAGAAGCTCGCAAGCGAAGCCGGAACAGATATTCTCTTCACTCCCATCGTCGCAGAAATGTATCCTGAAGGTTTTCAAACATTTGTGGAGATGGGAGAAGTGTTTTCCATTCTCGAAGGGAAATTCCGTCCGACACATTTTCGTGGGGTTGCGACGGTAGTGGCGAAGCTTTGTAGCATCACAAAGCCTCATGTTGCTGTGTTCGGTCAGAAGGATGCACAACAGGCGTTCATCATTCAGCAAATGGTGCGCGATCTCAATTTCGATCTTCGCGTCGTCGTCGCTCCAATCGCACGGGAACCGGACGGCTTGGCGATGAGTTCGCGCAACGTCTATCTCAGTGCGGACGAACGACGGCGCGCAGCATCACTCTTTCAGTCTCTTCAACATGCAAAGAAAAGCATTCTTGAAGGCGCAAAGGATGTGAACGCTCTTCGAACAGAAATGGAGCAGATCATTCTGGGAATCCATCCCTTCGGGAGAAGCGCACAACCGTCAGAGATAGATTATGTCGCGTTTGTCACTCCACTGGGTTTTCAAGAGTTGAACAATCTTACAGGAAGCTCTGTGTACGTCTTGCTCGCTGTACGGTTTAGTAAGACGAGACTGATTGACAATATGTTGATAGAAATTCCTAACAGATGACTGAATTAGTTCTAACTGAAAGAACTAGCTTTTCTTGTAGGTCGGATCGCCGATCCGACCAAACTTAAGGACGGGACAGCGTCCCGTCCTACATTTTTATCGAGAGCGAATCAATGACGAAACGTAAAACCGCCATAGTGATCATGGCTGCCGGAAAAGGAACTCGCATGAAGGATCCTTCTAAGGCAAAGGTGATGTACGAGATTCTTGGCAAACCGATGATCCATTACGTCGTTGACCTTGCTTACGAACTAAAAACAGATCGTGTGCTCGTCATTGTTGGATATGGGCGAGAAACAGTAACTGACTATCTCAAGAGATCACATCCGAACGCGGAGTGCATTGTTCAAGCCGAGCAATTAGGGACAGGTCATGCCATCATGCAAGTCGGACCCGCTCTTTCAAAATTCAGTGGGGACGTCATCGTACTTTCAGGTGATGTTCCCGTTCTGAAAGCCACGACGATTGAGAATCTGGCCGAGCATCATCGTGAGACGGATGCTTTAGCGACAATCCTTACCGCGGAACTTGCCGACCCAACGGGATACGGACGGATTGTGCGTAATTCGGATGGGTCTGTGAAAGGAATCGTGGAGCATAAGGATGCAACTTCCGAAGAACAGGAAGTTCGAGAGATCAACTCCGGCATCTATGTCTTTGACAAATCGAAGCTGTTTTATTCTCTTCAGCATATCACCCCACATAACGTTCAGAACGAGTATTATCTCACCGATGTTTTTGAGTACTTCTGGCGAAATCAGTGGAGGGTCTCTGCTTTGAAAGCTGCCGATGCGGACGAGATTCGCGGCATAAACACCATTGACCAACTAGATGAGGCCCGGCTCGTGCTGGAACAAAGAGTAGACCGGAAACGTCTTACTCACTGATGTTACGCAAACCCTCAAAACCATTTGTCATTCCCGCACGTTTTAAGCGGGAATCTCATAAAGAGATGCCCGACTGAAACATTCGAGCATGACATTGCTTCTTTTCTTGATGTGGTGCGCAACATCAGTTGCTCATCGGTTGTCTTGACAATACGCCCACTTTTGGCTATTATTCTATAGGTTCTTTTTGATGAAGAAACGGAGGAATCGGTTATGAAGAAGTTACTTGTCCCGAAGGGATGTCCGAAGGACTCCTTTCGGAGGATTGCCAGTTGGTCGGTAGTTGTCGTGCTGATGTGTAGCACAGTCGCGACGGGACAGTTCAAGTCTAAAGTGGAAGCGAAACCCACTGTCAGCGAATCGTTGATCCGCCACGACGGCGATGGTCTGATGTTTGGCTGGTTCGACCCAAGCCGATTGACTATGCGACACAGTTTCTCATTGTCGTACCAGGACTTCGGTGGAAAGGGACTCTCGATGGGCGTTTATACGAACAGTCTCTTCTACAAATTCTCGGAGCCGTTGGATGTGCAGTTCGACGTGAGTATGATGCACTCACCATCTAATTCGTTTGGAAGAGAGTTTCAAAACAAACTGAGTGGTGTCTATTTGAGTCGTGCACAACTCAACTACCGGCCCACGGACAACATGCTGCTGCAAATACAGTTCCGCCAGGTGCCGGCCATGTATTGGATGAATAATTCAAGCCGCGGTTATTGGGATTACGGTTTTGGTCGTCCCCGTGACGACGACCGCTAATTGATGGATCAATCCGTCGGTGCTACTTTCTGAACCGAGCGCAGTCCGCCCAAGTGGACGGTTGCTCGGTTCTTTGTTTTATGGCGAAGCCATGCCCTTGGCACAGAACGATCGGAGCTGAAAGCATTTGAGTCCTTCGCATCATCAAAGCCGCGATAAAGAAACCTCAACGCAAACTGTAGTAGTCTCTTCTCCCTCCCCAATAAGCTCTCGCAAGAAGATCACCCTGACTTTCTTGATTGGAACAATAGTCATCGCTTCGCTGATAGGAATTCGTTGGATGATCGGCAACGGAGAGGAACACACGGTGGTGCGTTTCGGGAGAACGCAGGCAATCCAAGTTGACGTACTCAACGGAACGAAGGAGATGAAACTTGCACAACGGATCACGGATTATCTTCGTTCGCAAGGGTTCGATGTTGTTGAAATGGGGAATTACAAGGTCTCTTCCGTTGAATCCACACTCGTTCTTGATCGTAGCGGTAATCTTGATGCGGCGCGCCAGGTGGCAGAAGTTCTCGGAGTTTCTGAATCGAACGTGAGATCGAGCGTTGACAAGAACCTGTTTCTCGATGTTTCGGTTGTTGTCGGGAATGACTTCAAACAACTCAAAATGAAATAGAAATTGGAGGACGATTGACTTCACGAGCGCTTGCAAAGAAGATCGCAGAGATGGCCATTTCCCGCAAGGCCTCTGATATTGTCTTGATGGATCTGAAAAGCATCAGCGGTCCGGCTGACTACTTCGTTCTTTGTTCAGCAGACTCTGACACTCAAGTCAAAGCCATCGCTGACGCCGTTCGAAGCGGAACAGACGCCTTAGGTGTGCGCCTCTGGCACGTAGAGGGATTGCAGGCGCTCTCGTGGGTTCTTCTTGACTACGTGGATGTGGTGCTGCATGTCTTCCTGACGGAAACTCGTTCGTTCTATAATCTTGAGCGTCTCTGGAATGATGCAAAAACCTATCCTGTCGAGGACACCACGAAAGGAATCAAAATCTCCCGCAAGGCACTTCCCGGTTCAGGCCGCCGGAAGAAAGTCGAGCCATCACCACAAGTATCAGCCACCCGGTAAATTGTGAAAGAGTATCTGACAGAAAAAGTGAATGCGGCGCTCTCTGTGCTTGACTATCGAGATGGGGTCAAGCTCACCTTCGAGAAGCCCAAGTTCTCCACGCACGGAGATCTCACGACCAACATTGCAATGCAGTTGGCAAAGTCGGTGGGAAAGAACCCTCGCGTGATCGCCCAAGAGATTGTGTCGAACCTGTCTCTGGAGATCGATCTCGTATCACAGGTGCAGATTGCAGGACCCGGCTTTATCAATTTCTTCTTCACAGATAAGTTCTTTACGCGGAACCTCAATCGTGTGTTGGAAGATGGCGCTGGGTTCGGACGATCGAACATCGGGAATAAGAAAAAGACTCAAGTGGAATTCGTAAGCGCCAATCCTACCGGACCATTGAGCGTCGGTCATGGTCGCCAGGCCGCAATCGGTGACACCATCGCGAACCTGCTCGAATGGACAGGCCACGACGTTACGCGAGAGTACTACTACAACAATGCCGGCAGGCAAATGAGAATGCTCGCCGAGTCAACGTACGCGCGATATCGGCAATTGTTCGATCCGACGGTGCCTTTTCCTGAGGATGGATATCAAGGAGATTACATCCGGAACATCGCCGAACAAGTACGGAAGGAACGCGGCGAGGAGCTCATCACTGCTCATACAGAGGAGGCGCTTGAGTTTTGTAAGCGGAGATCGGAGCAGATCCTCTTTGAAGAGATCAAAAACGTACTTGCTCGGATGGGCGTACACTTTGACGTATTCTTCAACGAAGACTCTCTGTACTCGGACGGGCACATTAAGGAAGTTGTGGCCGAGTTGCGCAAACGCGACCTAGCTTATGAGCACGAAGGGGCCGTGTGGTTCAAAGCCACGTCGTTGGGTCTTGATCAAGATCGCGTGATTGTGAAGAGCACGGGCGAGCCAACGTACCGCTTACCGGATATTGCATATCACCGCGAAAAGTTTCGGCGCGGTTTTGAATTAATCGTGGATGTCTTTGGAGCAGATCATATTGCGACGATCCCAGATGTGCTGGCCGGTGTCAGAGCACTTGGATATGATGCCGATAACGTCAAGGTTGTTATTCACCAATTCGTAACGCTTATGAGGGACGGCCAACAAGTGAAGATGTCCAAGCGAGCGGCGAACTTTGTGACGCTCGATGAGTTAATTGATGAAGTAGGGTCCGATGCCGTTCGATTTTTCTTTCTGATGCGCTCGATCTCAAGTCACTTGGAATTTGACCTGAACCTCGCAAAGGAGCAATCAGACAAGAACCCGGTGTACTATGTCCAGTATGCACATGCACGTATCGCGAGCATCGTGCGATTTGCAAGAAGTGAAGGAATTATTGATGAACAGAGCGGGGAGCCGGTCGCATCAACAACCGATTTGTTGAAGGAACCGGAGGAGATCGCCCTTGTCAAACTGTTGCTGGATTTCCCGGAAGTGGTGGAATCAACATGCTTCAACTTCGAGCCGCATCGTTTGACAGGATACCTGACCGATGTTGCGACGGCATTTCACAAGTTTTATCACGAGCATCGCGTTGTCCTTCCCGATCATTTGCTGGCCCAGGCGCGATTAAGTCTTTGCCTTGCGACTCAAACGGTTCTTGCGAATGGCTTTGCAATTCTGAGCATCTCTGCGCCGGAGCAAATGTGAAGCGCGTTGACTCTCGACCAATTTTTCTCTATGTTGGCTTCAGTATCGTTCACTGACTCGAAGGCTCTGCATTCCCCTCTTGCTATCCTCTCGCGTACGACTTCGACGGGCTCAGTCGAGTCGCTCGTTGTAACGTTTCCACCAATCCTTTTTTAGATATCAATTGCTTCTCAATGGTGCTTTTGACATTCGCCTCTTCATTTCTTAGATTTTGCAGTTAGAAATATGAAAATGGAATTTAAACCCGGCCCGATTGATGGCGTGTTCACACAAGAACTTGTTCAGCATCAAGATTCACGAGGATGGCTGATTGAACTCTTTCGCAGTGATGTGGTCGCCGCAGAGTATCTGCCGGCGATGTCCTATATTTCTTCAACAAAACCGGGGATCGCTCGTGGTCCACACGAGCATCGAGACCAAGCCGACATGTTCTGTTTTGTCGGCCCCTCAACGTTCAAACTCTATTTATGGGATTCGCGCGAACAATCTTCTACTTATGGTAACAGGATGGTTCTTGAGGCAGGAGAACTAAAACCAACAGCAGTTATTATTCCAGCAGGAGTGGTGCACGCTTACAAGAACGTCGGTAACCAAAACGGTTGGGTCATGAATTTCCCAAATCGTCTCTATGGTGGAAAAGGGAAGAAGGATCCGGTGGATGAAATTCGGCACGAAGGCGATCCCAATTCACCGTTTCAATTAGATTAGCGGGGCGGCGAACAGATGACAATTCTCATAACAGGTGGCGCAGGATTTATCGGCAGCAACTTTGTGCACTTGATGCTGAAAAAGTACAAAGCTTACCGGATTATCAACGTCGACAAGCTGACGTATGCGGGGAACTTAGAAAATCTGGAATCCCTTGAGCACGACCCTCGCCATGTGTTCATCAAAGCTGATATATGTGACCAGCTTCGGATGGAGGAAATCTTACGCGAACACAACGTAGACGCTCTTGTCAACTTTGCGGCCGAGTCTCATGTGGATCGAAGCATTATGGGGGGAGCGGAGTTTGTACGAACGAATGTTGTTGGTACGCAAGTTCTGCTTGAGATGGCGAAAGTCTATGCTGTGAAAAAATTCGTTCAGGTTTCCACCGATGAAGTCTACGGATCGCTGGGGGCACAAGGCAAGTTTACAGAAGAAACGCCGCTTCATCCAAATAGTCCATATGCCGCAAGCAAGGCATCGGCCGATCTCATGGCTCTTGCGTACCAGCATACATTCGGAATCCCGGTTGTTATTAC
This sequence comes from Ignavibacteriales bacterium, assembly GCA_031420835.1. Classification (GTDB taxonomy): domain Bacteria; phylum Bacteroidota; class Ignavibacteria; order UBA10030; family UBA10030; genus JANONN01. The sequence continues at coordinate 7,234 of JANONN010000048.1, forward strand.
CCGCTGCTCCAACAACTACGGACCCTATCAGTTTCCGGAAAAGCTTATTCCCTTGATGATCGCCAACGCACTCAGCGATAAGCCGCTTCCTGTTTATGGGGATGGCATGAATGTTCGCGACTGGCTGCACGTGAGTGATCACTGCATGGCAATTGACGTTGTCCTTCATCGTGGCGGAGATGGGGAAGTGTATAACATCGGCGGTAACGATGAGAAAAAGAACATTGACGTAGTGAAGCTTGTCCTCAAGCATCTCAAGAAACCGGATTCGCTCATCACGTTTGTAAGAGATCGTCTCGGTCATGACCGGCGATACGCGATTGATTCAACAAAGATCCAACGCGAGCTTGGCTGGAGTCCCAGCTATACGTTTGAGCGAGGCATCGAAGAAACAATCCAATGGTATCTCGATCACAAAAATTGGTGGCAACGCATTGTGAGCGGAGAGTACAAAGAATACTATCAAAAGATGTATGAGGAGAGATAGCAACGTGACAGCCAAAGTTACCATGCCCATTTCCGCCTTCATTGTAGGACTATCTTGTATAGGATTGGTCGAGGCGCAAACGTTAGACGTTCTCTCGCCTCGAAGAACGGCGGCTCAGGAAGAACGGTCGAGCCAACAAATCCAAACCCGACAGGCGCCTCTCGTGGAATTGGCGCTCGAAGGACCTGTGAATCCAGATACATATATCCTCGGTCCATCGGATGTCATGAGCGTGAATTTATGGATGGCGACTCCGCTTAACTTTTTGCTGACGGTAACTCCAGAAGGAACGCTCATTATCCCTACAGTCGGAGAAGTGCGCATTGCAGATCTTGCCCTGAGTGAGGCGAAGAAGAGAGTCGTTGCTGAGGTGAAAAAGAAATATCTTTCGGCTGAGCCCACAATGACGCTTGTTGTTCCGCGGCAAGTTTCTCTCACGATCACGGGAGAAGTCGCAATCCCAGGCACATATACGCTGTATGCGACCGAGAGGGTGGAAAAGGTGATCCAATTGGCGAATCGAAACGGGCCAGCACAACTCTTTCCTTCGGTGCCGCTCTCTCCTTCATCGAGAAACATCAGAGTCAAGCGCCGCGATGGTTCGGTGATACGGGTGGATCTTAACCGTTTCTATGTGACAAAGGACGATCGTTGGAATCCGTTCGTAAGAGAAGGGGATCAAATCTACGTGCCGCGTACGGAACGGACAAAAGACGTCATCGCAACGTACGGTGGAGTAAACTCGCCGGGCCGGATCGAATTTGCCGAAGGCGATCGAATTTTGGATGCCATCGAGCTTGCGTATGGGTTTACGCGCAGGGCCATTGTTGACAGTGTTGCGCACACACGGTTGGATATTTCGGGCCGAGAGATGGTTCGGCAAATCGTCAACATCAAAGAGATTCTAGATGGGAAGGGGGAGAACTTTCTTCTTCAGCCGGGCGATCGGATTGTCGTAAAGGAGCAGCCGGATTTTCGAGAGGACTACCGCGTGAGGGTTGAAGGCGAAGTCTTATTCCCGGGATTCTATCCAATCACAAAGGACAAAACGAAGCTCTCTGAGATTATCCAGCGAGCCGGCGGGTTCACAGAGTTTGCAGCTCTTCAGGCAGGCGAGGTTGTTCGTCGGTCAGTTCGTCCGGATGAGATTGAGTTAGAGAGAACGATGAGTCTTCGTGGCACGGTAAGCCCGGAAGATAGTGCCGCTTACATTTTGGAAATAGAATTGAGATTGCGCAGAGAAATCGTGAATGTGGATTTTGAGCGTCTCTTTCTGCAAAAGGACTCCACTGCTGATGTGATCTTGCGAAGCGACGATGTTGTTCGGATACCCTCGCTGCGCAACACGATCTATGTTTTTGGGCAAGTCGTTTCTCCGGGAAACGTTCCATACTTATCGGGACAAGACGCACAATACTACATCAGGAAGGCGGGTGGATTTACGGATCGCGCCCGAACGAGCGACGTGGTTGTGATCAAGCGTGCAACTCGGCAATGGCTCTCGCCGTCCGATACAAGGATTGAAGAAGGCGATTACATCTGGGTGCCAATGTACCCCTATCGTACGTTTGGATATTATATGGCAATCATTGGCCAGACGGCGTCTATCGTGAGTGTAGCAATCAGTGCGGTGTTGTTGGTGATACAAAT
>JANONN010000049.1:0-2764 GCA_031420835.1 Ignavibacteriales bacterium
CGCAAGAGCTTGCGTTTACGCTCGCGGATGGATTTGCGTACGTCGAGGCCGGAATTGCGCGGGGGCTTGACGTGGATGAGTTTGTGCCGCGCATGTCGTTTTTCTTCAACTCACACATCTATTTCTTTGAGGAGATCGCCAAATATCGTGCGGCGCGACGCATCTGGGCACATCGTCTGCGCGACAAGTACAAAGCGAAGAACCCGCGATCATGGATGTTGCGCTTCCATACGCAGACGGCTGGCTGCTCACTGACTGCGCAGCAACCGGAGAACAACATCGTCAGGACTGCCTATCAGGCGATGGCGGGTGTGTTTGGGGGAACGCAATCCCTTCATACAAATTCCATGGACGAAACGCTTGCGCTTCCATCGGAAAAAGCGGCGAAGATCGCACTCCGTACGCAACAGATTCTCGCGTATGAAACAGGTGTGACAAATACAATTGACCCGCTTGCGGGGAGCTACTTCATCGAGTCGCTCACCACAAAGATGGAGGAGGAAGCCGAGCAGTACTTTGAGAAGATCGATTCACTTGGTGGTGTCATCCCTGCGATTGAAGCTGGATTCTTCCAGAGAGAAATCGCAGAAGCCGCGTATCGGTATCAGCGGGAGCTTGACCGAAAAGAGAAGATCATTGTTGGCGTGAATGAGTTTGTGGAGGAAGAGGGTAAGATTGAAATCCCGATTCTCGTTATCTCCCCTGAAGTTGAGATCAAGCAACGCCGGCGCCTCGCGGATCTTCGCCAAAGTCGCAACAACAAGGAAGTCGAACGGTCGCTCTCTGATCTTCGCCAAGCTGCAACCGATGACAAGAACCTGATGCCACCCTTGCTTGAATGCACTAGAGCATACGTCACGCTCGGTGAAATGTGCAATGCGCTCGCCGAAGTGTACGGAGTTTATGAGGAGCCAGCAGTATTTTGAGCGATCAACCTCTTACAACACAGCAGTCCAGTGTGGCGAGCAAACTCCGCGCTGTCGTGCTGCTGCTTCGTCCTCTGCAATGGGTGAAGAATTCCTTTCTCTTTGCTCCGTTGATCTTCTCGAAGCACTTGTTCGAAGAGGGCTACTTCTTTACGGAGCTTCTTGCGGTGGCAGCATTCTGTCTGCTTTCGAGCAGCGTTTATGCGTTGAACGACATTGCCGACCGGCAAGCTGATCGAGACCATCCAATCAAGAAAAACAGGCCGGTTGCTTCCGGAATACTCTCGGCATCTCAAGCAGCGCTCATTGCATCGGTTGTCTTTGCACTTGCAGTTGTGGTCTCGGCAAATCTCAGTTTGAAGTTCCAACTCGCGGCGGGACTCTACTTCGTTTTGAACATTAGCTACTCGTTTTGGCTCAAGCAGATAATACTGGTGGATATTTTTGTCATTGCGGCTGGATTTATACTGCGAGTTCTTGCCGGCGCCTTCGCCATTGACGTGAAGGTGTCACATTGGCTTGTTCTGTGCACGCTGTTTGTGTCGCTCTTTTTGGCAGCGTCAAAGCGTAGGGGTGAGATTCTTTTGATTCACAACGCGACCGGTTCTTCATCACGTCCCGTGCTGAAGGAGTATGACATTGCGTTCCTTGATCAGATTCTCACTGTCGTAGCGTCGGGGATGGCGATTTCCTATGCGCTCTACACTGTCGCTGATCGCACCGTACGAATCTTCGGAAGCGAAAACTTGATCTTCACAACAGTGTTCGTACTCTTCGGCATTTTCCGGTATCTCTACGTGATGCGCCGAACGAAGACAGAAGACAATCCAACGCTTCTCCTTCTTCGTGATCCGATCATGCTGTTGAATATTGCAGCTTGGTTTGTAGCGTGTGTTGTTGTTATCTATTTCAATGAACTCAGTATGTGGATCAGTATGCCATGAAGCTTCCTGTACCGAAATCTCCAACAAGAATCAGCGGACTGCCTACGGCTCAGCCGGTTGTTGCCGCAGTGTACTCAACACCGGCGACGGTTCTTGAGGATATTCAACGCGCCATGGAGATGGCAGGGATCACATCTGCCCTGGAACCGAAAAGCACAACGATCCTGAAGGATAACATCTCTTGGCATTTTCCGTTTCCGGGCGCGAACACGACTCCGTGGCAACTCGAAGGATCCATTCTCGGTCTCCACAAGCAAGGCTTCAAAGACTTGGTGTGCGTGCAGAACCAAACCGTTGTGACGGATGCTTTCAAGGGAGAAGATCTCAACAAGTACATCCCCATCTTCAGGAAGTATGGAGTCCCTGTTCGATTCAATTTCAAAGAAGAGGATATGAAGTGGATTCCGTTCACACCAAAGACTCCGCTCATGGTGTTGGATCAGATTTATCCAGAGGGGATCTTTGTCCCCGACTTCTTCTTTAGAAAGAACATCGTTCACCTTCCAACAGTGAAGTGTCACATCTACACGACTACGACCGGAGCAATGAAGAATGCATTCGGTGGATTGCTGAACATACACAGGCATTACACGCATTCATGGATTCATGAAACACTTGTTGACCTTCTGGCAATCCAAAAGGAAATCCACGCAGGCGTTTTCGCCGTGATGGATGGAACAACAGCCGGAAACGGTCCGGGTCCACGAACGATGTTCCCGGAAGAGAAAAACATCATTCTCGCAAGCGCCGATCAGGTTGCGATTGATGCAGTGGCGGCGAAGTTGATGGGATTTGATCCGCTGAGCATCAAGTACATCAACTTCGCCCATCAGCGCGGACTGGGCTGTGGCGATGTTAGAGAGATCAAAATTGTGGGGGCTGATGTTGCAAATG
>JANONN010000050.1:0-3843 GCA_031420835.1 Ignavibacteriales bacterium
GTATTTCCACGAAGTGGAAACATATTACAACCGAGGGCGACGCCCTCGGAAACAACAAATCAAGAATCCATCTTGCCCTGAAAGGGCTACATATCGTTCGACTGAGCGCTCACGACGAAGTCTTCCTGTGCGTAACATCAGTTATAACAATTCGACGTACTCATGAATCAGGAAAGTCTAGCAATTTGCCGGTGACCCGTTTGTTTGTAGAAGAAGTCGTGAACGAGTGTCGGCAGAAATACATCACCAAAGTGGATATTTTAGCGTTCGAGTTTGAGATGGGTCTTGCCCCGAACGCACAGGACGAGGCGAAGAACAAAGGCATCGACCTTGCCCTGAAGTACATCCCGCCTGAAGTGTTCGACAAGCGTGCGGTGGAGAAGAATCAAGTGGTCTTCCACGACGTTTCATACATCGAGGTGAAGCCGGTCTATAAACAGAGGAAGCCCACGGATTCATCCGTGGGTGAGATGGTAGCTGTGCAACTAACCGACTTCTCGGTTTATTACAATCAGGATACGATTGCCCACGCAGAAGAAAGCTTGAAGAACGGCGGCAGCAAGATCGTTGTGGAGAACGGGCAGATCATCAAGGTCAGCAAAGACAAGAACGGCGTTGTAACGCGCACGAAACTGACGAAGAAGTGGACGGACTGGATCGACTATTGGTCGGTGGATTTCGATTACGAAAGCAAGAAAGAAATTATCCGTGTGAGGAAACAACAGCCCACAGATTCATCTGTGGGTACAGAAATAAACGTGGGCGAACAAATCCCCTTCGATGAGAAAGCCGGAGTTGTCGAGTACGAAGAAGTCTGGAGCGGTGACTACATCTTTGAGAATGAGTGGCAGAGCTTCCGCACCAAAAAGAATCGAACCATAGAACTCACAAGCGTCTATCACGAATATCCGAAAAAGGGACGCTACAAAATCGCTGTCAAAGTTGTAGACATCTTTGGGAATGATACGATGAAGGTTGTGGAGGTGGGGGTGTGAGGAAACAAGAGGATCTGAAGGGTGAGGTTGTTATTTATCGCACTGAGGATGGCAAAACCACTCTTGACGTGACATTAGAAGATCAGACTGTTTGGTTTACACAGGCGCAGATGGCAAAGCTATTCGGAAAAGGACGTACGACGATTACCGAACACATCCGTAACGTATTCAAGGAAAAAGAATTGGAGGAAAAGTCAGTATGTCGGAATTTCCGACATACTGCCCGTGACGGGAAAGTATAGGTAGTAAGGTGGGGCATGAAACAGATAAACTATTGCTAAGAAAATGCAAGAACAAAAAGGTGAAGTAGTCATTTATCGCACAGAGGACGGGAAGACTGCCCTTAACGTAAAGTTGGACCGAGAAAACGTGTGGCTCTCACAAAAGGGGGTTGCACGACTTTTCGGTACGGAAGTGCCTGCCGTTAATAAGCATATTAAGAACATCTTGAAAGAAGGCGAATTGCAAGGGGGGGCAACTATTTCCAAAATGGAAATAGTTCAAACGGAGGGGAAGAGAAAGATCAGACGGGTCGTCGAGGTGTACAACCTCGACATGATTATTTCTGTCGGCTACAGAATTAACTCTCGTCGGGCGACGCAATTTCGTATCTGGGCAACCAGCGTGCTACGCGACCATCTTCTGAAAGGGTACACCGTCAATAAAAAGGCGCTCGAACGCTCTACGGCAAATATTGCCGAGATGCAAAAAACAATTTCACTCATCACCGGCGTTCGCAACAAGATGCTCTCGACAGACGAGGCGCAGGGCCTCCTCACGGTCATCAAGCAGTATGCCGATACCTGGACAACCCTTGAGGCGTACGATTCCGGGAAACTTCAAAAGCGTACATCTTCAAGAAAATCCCGCCCCTTTACCTACGATGAAGTCCACTCAGGGCTTGAACAACTCAAGCGCGAGCTGATACGGAAAGGGGAAGCAAGCGGCCTTTTCGCCGCAGAACACGGTCACGGGTTAGAACGAATCCTTGGCGCGGTGTTCCAAACATTCGGGGGCAAAGAACTCTATCCAGGCATAGAAGAAAAAGCCGCGCATCTCCTCTATTTCGTCATCAAGGATCATCCGTTCGCCGACGGCAATAAACGTTCCGGCGCATTGGTATTTCTCAATTTCTTGCGGAAGAACCGCTCCTTAGCAAGAAAGAACGGTGAAGCAAAGATCGACAATGTCGCATTGACCGCGCTCGCACTTCTCATTGCGGAGAGCAAGCCCAATGAAAAAGATCGGATGATAGCCTTGATCACCCATTTACTCAAAGATTGAATCCATGGCGCTCCATCTAGATTTTCCAAAATCACCCTACGCAATTCTTGATCCCGACATCCGCTGGTTTCCGGCAGACGAGGCATTGCGCGAACAGGGCTACGAGAAGCTTCCCCCTCCGCTTGTTACTACACACAGAAGAAAAGTCAAAGAGTGGCGTGAATCGGGATACGAGAGTGCAAGTGCAACGAGTCTTGCTCTTCTCCGTTGGTGGTTTCAAAAGGAACACCCGACGATTGCGCTCGACGGGACGGTACAAAATTGCCGTGAAGGTTGTCGATATTTTCGGGAATGATACGATGAAGGTGGTGGAGGTGGGGGTGTAATTCTCTCCGGTAAAGAGTATATTGCTGTATGACGTACACAGACGAAATACTACGAGAGCTGATCGAATGCCCAAAGAAGATCACGAAACCACCTTTCAAGACCCTCAGGTCTGATAGAGGTCATTTGCGCAACGACTTCGAGGTGGAATCGGCGGATGGAGAGCACCGATTTACTTGCTTTGTGCGCGTGAACGAGAAATTTCAAGAGAATTTTTCAATCGGATTGGATTATCTGCCCAGGGATGAACCCGGAAGCATCATGCTGGTCAGGTGCAACGGTCCGCATGGTCCTCATAAGGTGCACGACTATCATACATTTTGCCACATACATAAAGCATCCGCGGAGACAATCAGTAAGGGACTTCGACCGGAATCTAATATTGAGGTAACGGAGGGTTATTCGTCCTATCAAGATGCTGTACAGTACTTCCTGAAGCTGACAAACATCCGCGATGAAGGGAAAAACTTCCCGACAACACAATTAGATTTGTCTTTCAAGCCATGAAGATTAGCAAAGAATTATTGCTGGAGCGATTGCGCGAGCAATTCCAGCGCCGCGTTGAGATCATCGAAAAAAGGGCAGGTATTTATCAACTGCTCATTCCAATCTATCACGAAGACGGAGATATGATTGAACTGTACGTCGATTCGTCGAAGAGCGAGAACGCGACGATCTGGCTCTGCGATTTCGGGATGGGTTTGATGCGATTATCGTACTCGTACGCCGTTGACACGGAAAACAAAGAGAAAATCTTCCATAAGATTCTTAGCGAAAACGGGTTGAACGAAGAGAACGGGAATATCTACTTAGAAACTCCTGCCGAACTCTTGTATCCTGCTGTGCTGCAAATCTCACAGGGGATTTCCAAAGTATGCAGTATGAGATTCTTCAAACGCGAAGTCATTGAGAGTTTGTTCTACGAATTGCTCGATGAGTTCGTTATGGAAAAACTTGTTAAGTATAAACCAACCAAATCAGTCCTGCCGATTGAACAACGCGACGACCTCGAAGCAGATTATCAATTCCAGCCAAACGGAAAACCGCTCTATCTCTTTTGCTTCATCCATAAAACGCTTTTGCGCTTCACCCATGGTTTCCGGCGCGAATAATTTCAGTAGTTCTTCGAACTGAGTGCGTGCGGTAGAGGATGTATAATCTCCGCTTAGGTGTATGATCAATCGAGACATATTTATTAAATAATCATTCGACGCAGTGCTATATCCAACTTCTATATTTC
>JANONN010000051.1:0-10716 GCA_031420835.1 Ignavibacteriales bacterium
CAGAAGTCAGAAGTCGGAAGTCAGACGTCAGATGTCAGATGTCAGAAGTCTGACCTCTGACCTCTGCTCTTTGCCTACTTCCTAACCCGCGCAAGATTAACAAGCGCGGCAAGAAAGAAAAGAATGTTCGCGAGCCACGCCGTGAGCAAGGGGTTCAGGTCTCCATTGTAGCCGAAGACCTGGCTCGTTTTCATGAAGGCGAGATAAATAAACGTCACCGCGACACAGATCCCAAACTCGATCGCCACGCCACTCCGACGCTTGTTTGCCGCAAAGGGAACTCCAAACAGCACCACAATGAGACTCGCAAAGGGGAACGACACCTTGCTGTGGAAATCTACCAACCATCGTGACACATCTTGCCCCGCGAGTCTCTGGCTTTCGATGAAATCCCTTAGCTCGGTGTAATTCATCTCGTCCGGTTTGCGGAGCTTCTTCTCGATTTGCTCAGGGGTGATCGTCAATCGCCCGATCTCTTCTCGTTCAAACGTTGTCAAGACTTCCTGTCCCTGTGTGAATTCTCTGCGTGTTCCGTTCACCAATGCCCATCCGATAAATGATGTATCGCCCAATACAGGTTGTTTTGCGACCCACTCCATATCCCGCGCGTCGTACCGCCGGTGAAGGACGGTTAGATTTGTGTCGGAGAATTCTTGAATACTCACTCGCGTTGCCAAGCCGCGCTGTACGTCGAAGTAGCCGATCGAAACAAGTCGAGTTCTTCCGTCCTGAAAGAAGATGTTGAAGCGGTTCCCCGAATCGAACGATCTCTGCAAGGTGGCGCGCTCGATGGCAAACTTCTTTTGGTTGGCGCTCGGAACGATCCATGCGTTGAAGTACACCGAAAAGAGGCTCACGATAAATGAAGAGACCAGAAATGGAACGAGGACTCGATAGAGACTGACACCGCTCGATTTCATTGCTGAAATCTCGTTCTGGTTCGTCATCCTTCCCATCACAAACAGAGCGGCGAGCAGCATAGCAACGGGTGTCATCAGTTTCACGATCTCCGGCATGAAGGAGAGATAGTACTGGATGACCGTCGATTCGGGGACATCTGCGTCAATGAAATCGTCGAGCTTCTCCATCATGTCGATCACGAGGAATATGAGAAGAACGGCCACGAGCGCAAACAGGAACGTGACCGCGAATTGCCTGACGATATAACGGTCGAGAATGGTCATTCCGGTTGGGTTGTTTCTCCTTCTGAGCGCCATTGCTTGGGCACGAACCGTGCGAGGCGCGACCAGTCAATGGTGAGACTCTCACGCGCCGTGCGGAATGTCAGGTACGCGCCTAATGCGCCGATGAACATATTCGCCACCCACATTCCGAACCACGGGTCAATGTAGCCGCGGTCCGCAAGTTTTTCTCCCCCGATCAGGCACGACCAATAAAGAAGGAAGAAGCCGAGACTTAGGCTGGCCGCAACGCCGAACGTGCCGCGTCGCGCCATAATTCCCAGCGGCGCCCCAATTAGCACAAACACGATGCAGGCAACGGGGATCGCATATTTCTTATGGATCTCCACCTGATACTCCCGAATCTGCCGCTCGATATACGTCACGCGCGATTCTTCATTGGTGATCAGATTTTTGATCATTGCCACTCTCCCTTGGGCGGCAGCGAGAGAATCGTTGTTCGTTGAAAAGACCTGAGCAGGCTGTTTGGCGGGAGAAGAAATGGAAATGAGATCGTCTTCGACGATCTTGCGAATGCGATCACGCGACTGCTGCTGGAGTCTCCGGAGACTATCCACTCGCACCAGCATATCTTGAGCGCTTAACTCCCGATCACCACGTGAGAAGGCGCTCTCCTGCGATCGCTGGAAGTCGAACCCTTCGGCGTTCATGGCAATACGGTGCTTGGCGAATCGGATTTTTCTGTACTGGTTGAAGTTGCTTGTGCTGATCTCGTGAATCTCACCGTCACGAAGGTCCATAATGAGTTTTCGGTAGTCGGGTGAGAATGAGATCGTTCCATGGTGCGCCGCGACCGTGGCATGGACATCCGGCTTGGTGTAATCGAAGATCGTCACACCCTCGAGATCATTCGAGTGCTCAAATGTCTTGCGCACTAAAATGCTGTAGCCCTGAATGTCTTGCGAGAAAAGCCCCGGAACGAGCGAGAGAGTCGGCTTCTTTCGATAGATGTCGGTCGTGAGGATTTTCGCTTTGTGGTTAGCGTCGGGAAGAATCTCGTTATTGAATTGAATAAGCAGGGCGCATACGAGAATGCCAGCCGCAACCACCGGCGCAATCATTCGATACAGACTGACGCCACTGGCGCGCATAGCTGTAATCTCATTGCTGGAAGCAAGTCCGCCGAATCCCATCAGCACGGCCACCAATACTCCCATCGGTACGGCGAGCACGAGCATCCAGGCAAGATTCAAAACGATCAACTCGGCGATCACCATCGCGCTCAATCCCTTTCCCGCGAGTTGGTCCATGAACTTCATGATAAACTGCAACAGAAAGATGAACATCAACACCGCAACCGCGAAGAAGAATGGAATGACGTGCGCGCGGAGAATATGTCGCCACAAGATGATCATTGCGCACAATATAGCGAGAATGGCGAGGGATTACAATGGCGAAGCCATCACTTCGTGAGAAGAGGGTGTGGACAAGAATGAGCGTTGTTTTTCCGGCTCGTGCTGCATATATTCCACTATGGAGAGAGACTTGTCGCAGTTACGTAAAGAATTCGCCCAGCGTGAATTGAGTGAAGCGAACGTTGATCGCAATCCGTTTGCACAATTCCAGCGCTGGTTCGATGATGCTGTGGGGGCGCACGTGCACCTCCCGACTGCAATGGCGCTCGCAACCGCTACACCGACTGGAGGGCCTTCAGTCCGGATGGTATTACTCAAGGGAATGGACAACCGAGGATTTGTTTTCTTCACGAACTTTGAGAGCCAGAAGGCAGACGACCTAACGAAGAACCCAAACGCGTCGCTCCTGTTTCATTGGGGGGAAATGGAAAGACAAGTTCGCATTGACGGTTCGGTGGAACGCACAACGCGCGAAGAAACAGAACAGTACTTCAAAACGCGACCGTACGAAAGCCAATTAAGTGCGTGGGCATCAAAGCAAAGCACGATTCTTCCAAGTCGCTCTGAGCTTGAGAAGAGATTTGAAGAAGTGAGGGTGCGTTATCCGTTCGACGAGGTTCCGCCGCCGCCGTTCTGGGGTGGTTTTCGTGTCATCCCGATAATGGTTGAGTTCTGGCAGGGACGCGAAAACCGATTGCATGATCGGATTCGATATCGGAAAGAAGTGGAGCAATGGGTTATCGAACGCCTGGCGCCATAGTGGTTGCAATTCGTTGCTCTTTTCGCTATGTTCATTCGGCGACAATTTGTGAGAACATCGCACTTCACCATCGCACCTGTGCGCTGAAGTGGCTCGATTGAGTCTTCGATGAGTTCAGACGAACCGCTCGTCGAAGTCTGCTTCAGTGCGCAAGCGCAACAAAGGAGACGCATTACACTCATCTCAACGAAGCTTCGATCTTCCGGATCCCTATTGACCGATTCGCTACCGCATTAACATATTCTCCTTTCTTTACAATCGCGCTGTAGAAATTTGCTTTCTTTCATCACAAAAATGAGCTCCTTGCTTGCCCCGAAGTGTAACATTTCGGGGCTTGAGAAGGGCAGGAACCTGATGTTGTACATTCCTTCTATGTTCCTCAGAGGAGCGCTTGGAATTCTTGTAGGTCTTTGCGTCGCACAAGTTCTTGTCGCTCAGGAACGGTCAAAGGAGCTTCCAAGACCGGGGACGCAACGAGACACCGTACGGAGTGCGCAACAGCAACCGGGTCCGCTCTCACGCCGTGCGCGTGCGGTCCTCCGTCGTGAGGGGAAATCGCCCGAGGTAGAGGCGGTGGCGGTGGTTATTGATACGGTCGGTGTCCTTGAGGCAATTCGGGCACTTCCTCGAGACTCCAGCGCGAGGATCGCCAATTTCCATCACGTTCGACACGACCCACCATCTGTCCCGCTCGGAGTTCATCGCCAGCATCCGATGTACGCTGACTATTCGTCGAGAATAAGATTCACGAATGTCCTCGATTCGGTGCAGTTGAGATACCGGGTCGAATGGAAGATGTCCGGCGGCGCTGTGCGCATTCCGGTTGAGATGAGCTTTGATGAGTATCGCGAATATAGGGAACGGCAGGCGGTCCGAAAGAATTGGGAGGCGCTTGCTCAGGCATATCAATTGGAGGAGGAAAAGAAGAAAGGCTTGAGCGAGCTTTTCGGTCAGGTCACGAATATCGAGATCCCCGTTCCAAAGAATCCACTCTTCAGCATCTTTGGACCGAACATTATCAAGTTGCAGATCAACGGCGCCGTGGATATCCACGCTGCCTTCCGCAATACAAAATCTGATCTTATCACTGCCAGCCCCCTTGGCCAGAACCGCAATGAACCCGACTTCAATCAGGAAGTGCAAGTGAACGTAAAGGGAGAGATCGGGGACAAGTTGACGATCAATGCAGACTGGAACACCCAGCGAACATTCGAATATGAGAACCAGATGCGCGTTAAATACACTGGTTATGAAGATGAGATCATCCAAAGCGTCGAAGCCGGAAACGTCTCTCTTCAAACGAACTCCTCCTTCATTGCAAGCAATCAAGCCCTCTTTGGCATCAAGGCAGGGATGCAATTTGGTCCGCTACGTCTGACGACAATTGCTTCGCAGAAGAAAGGGCAGATCAAAGAACTGAGCGTCTCCGGCGGTGCGCGTGCGACTCCCTTCGAGCGGCGTCCGCATGAGTATTCGCGCGATCACTTCTTCATTGATCTGGCGTATCGTTCACGTTACGAAACGGCCTATAAAACAATTCCGCTGACCGTTGTTGATAGTCTGGTCATTCAGGATATTGAGGTGTGGGTTACACGCATAGGAGCCGATGACCCGAACGAGCGAGACGTGGTGGCATTCATTCGTCGCGATACTGTTCAGTGGTATCAAGTGCGCTCGCGGACGGGTGAGTTTTCTGTTCAACAGGGCGAAGTAGAGGTCGGCCGTTTCGTTCGCTTGGAGGAGGGAAAAGACTTTACATACGACAAGTATTTAGGCTTCCTTTCGCTGAGTCGCACCGTCCAGGCTGAGCAAGCGATCGCGGTGGCATACACGCTTCCGAGCGGAGATATCGGAAACTTTGGTTCAAAAGACACCGTGAAAGATGCGAAACTTGCCCTGAAGCTCGTCAAGCCGCGCCAACTTGGACCACAAATGCAGCATGCATGGAGCTTGATGATGAAGAACATCTACCCGCTTGGCGGTAGGAACATTAAGAAGGAAGGATTCAGATTTGAGTTGTTCTATCAAGCGCCGGGGCGCCCTCAACCGGGTGACAAGACGATCTTTGGATTGAATGTCATCGAAATGGTTGGGCTTGATCGATACAACAACATTCCTTCGCCTGTTCCGGACGGCGATTTCGACTATCTCCCGCCGTACACCGTGAATGAAGCGCGGGGTGAAGTGATCTTCCCTGTGCTTGAGCCGTTCGGCAGAAGTCTTCGCGATTATTTTACGCGGATTTTGGAGGATACCGCACGAGGCCGCACGTTTGCGGATTCGATCGCGGTGTATGCGGTGTATGACACAACCTATAATGGAGCGGCGAACAATCCCAAGAATCTCTTCGTCATGAAAGGAGAGATCACAGCGGCCATTGCCTCAGCATACAATCTTGGGTTCAACGTGGTCGAAGGGAGCGTTTCCGTGGTTGCCAACGGAGTTACTGGCACACCGAACGTTGACTATACCGTTGACTACATCACAGGTCAAGTGATTGTCAAGAACCTCAGCTATCTTGTGCCGGGCAGCGATCTTCAGATTCGCTATGAACAGAACGATCTCTTCCAACTCGCATCCAAGTCGCTCTTGGGGGCACGAGGTGAGATGAATCTCGGCAAGCAAGCGGCTCTCGGTTTCACCGTGATGAACCTGAACCAGCAGACGCTCAGCGACAAAGTCCGTTTGGGTGAAGAGCCGATCAGCAACACAATTCTCGGTGTTGATGCGGGGCTGAACTTCGATATGGACTTTCTGACACGAGCGTTGAATATGTTGCCGGGCGTTCAAACGACGGCGCCATCATCCTTCACACTTCGTGGTGAAGCGGCCTACATGCTGCCCGACCCAAATACGAGAAAGAGCACCATTCCGCAAGATCAATCGAAGGGAATTGCCTACCTCGATGACTTTGAAGGCGCCCGAAGGATCATTCCGCTCGGACACACCTACTCACAATGGGCGCCCGCAAGCGTTCCGTTTTACATTTCGACAATTGACCCGTATGCTGTGGTGAATAGGAAGATCCCAACAAATGTAGATACCTCTTTGATTTTTCTCGACACGAAAAAGATAGAATACAAGTCGGCTCTTTCGTGGTTCAATGTGCTGCCGAGTGACGTGTTGGTAAAAGACATCTGGCCCAACCGGAGCGTTTCACAAGAGCAACAACAGGTCACAGTGTTGGATGTGTACTTCGATCCCAAGAAACGGAGTGCGTTCAACTACTCACTGGATCTTGACACGAAGCTCTTTGCAAATTCACAGAGAGCCTGGTCGGGCGTTATGCGGCCCCTTGGAACCACTGCAACCAACCTTCTCGATGAGAATATCAACTTTATCGAACTGTGGATCTTCTTCGAACGGACTCAGTCCACGGCAAAGTTGAATATTGACCTCGGCATCATCAGCGAAGATGTCATTCCCAGCATTCCCAGAAGATTGGATACGGAAGATGGATTGAAAACCGGCTTTCGCAACGGGGTTCTGAATGAAGGAGAGGATGTTGGATTAGATGGACTGACCGACGATGAGGAGCGTGCCCGATTCGCATCGTTTGTTTCAAGGTTTCCACAGTTTGCAAATGATCCATCGGGTGATAACTGGCTGCGTGCGCCGTTAGGCTCGCTTGATCCCGGAGACTATGTTGGATTTAACGGATCGGAAGGGAACGCGGAGCTTGATGTTGGCAAGATTCCGGATACGGAAGACCTGAATCGCAACAACAACCTCGATCGCTCGAACAGCTATTTTGAGTACGAGATTCCCTTGAATCTCGATAGTCTCAAAAACCGAGGATGGCTTGCTGATATCAGCCTAGAAGCGCTCAGACGAGATTGGCAACAGATTCGCATTCCCATCAATGAGTTCACCCGGCAGATCGGAGACCCTACACTGACCACCATTGAAAGTGTGCGGTGGTGGATCACTGGTGCGCAGGATGTCGTACATTTCCGCTTGACAGAATTGAATCTCGTTGGTAACCAGTGGGAAGAACAGATCAAGAACGACACCACACTCCGCGTGACAGTTGTGAATATCGAGGACAATCCATCCTACACAAGTCCTCCGGGCGTTCGCCGTGAACGGAATCGCGCCCGTCCTGATCAGGAGTTGTTTGGTAATGAGCAATCACTTGCTCTGATCATCAACAATTTGCAGGATGGAGACTCGCGTCAGGTGTTCAAACGCTATCAGTCCAGACCGCTCGACATTTTCAGCTATCGCGCCTTGAAAATGTTTGTGCACGGCGACGACCGCCCTGAAACCTACATTGACAGCACGAAGTATAAGGCAGAGTTGTTCCTGCGATTCGGCTCTGACACATTGAACTTCTATGAGTACCGCGCCCCCATCCGACCCGGCTGGCATTCTGCCAACGAAGTGGTGATCAACTTCGGCGATCTCACGGCAATCAAGCTCGGACGCGATAGTGCGACGGCCGTTGGAGAGCCTGTTCCCGTGCCGAACGGGCCCGAAGGCGCCACGTATCGCGTGCGCGGCCAACCGACGCTCACCAATATCCGTTTCATCGCGGTTGGCATTCATAACCCGGAGCAGAAGGAGTGGAATCCCGGTGGCAAGCTGAACGGAGAAGTGTGGATCAACGAGCTGCGTCTGACCGATGTTGACGATACACCGGGGTGGGCATACCGGTTCGATACTGGATTGAAGCTCGCCGACATCGCGACGGTGAGTTTCAATCTTACGCAGCGCGATCCGTTCTTCCATTCACTGGAAGATCGTTTTGGAAGTCGAAACACCGACCGCAATTGGAGCGTCGCAGTGGGTGTGGGTTTCGAGAAATTCTTGCCCACGAGTTGGAGCGGCACGACGCTTGGCTTTAACTACTCGCACGTCGAAGGGATGCAGCGTCCCCGGTACCTGCCCGGCACTGATATACTTGTTGAAGAGGCAGCAACGCGAACAGCTTCCGTTGCGGAGAACCGCGGTTCTTCGGCAAGCGATGCCGAACGTATCGCCGACGCAGTGCGTGAGGAAAGCAAAACTGTTTCTGTTTCCGAAACGTACACTCTTCCGGGAATTAAGTTCAACATTCCATCCAGCTTCTGGCTCGTAAAAGAAACGATCAACCGAATGAATTTCTCGTTCTCCTACAATACGACCAGACGCAGAAACCCGACGACAGAATCCTTTCATGACTGGGGATGGAATGCGCGCTTTGGGTACGGGCTTCAATTTGGTCAGGACAATTTCCTGCAGCCGTTGAGTTTTGCATCGTCGGTTCCCGGACTGAGCGGTCTTAAGAACTGGAAAATCTACTACGCGCCGCGCAGCGTGAATTTTGCGACAACTTTGAATCGAAGACAGACGCGTGAACAACAACGAAATCAGACAACACAAAGACCTGTCGTACGCAATCTGAACGCCACACGTCAATTTGCTTTCGGCTGGCAATTGACGGAAGGTGGCTTGCTCAATCTCGGAACGGATTATTCCCTCGACGTGCAGAGTAATCTCGTGCATTTCGAAGTAGATCGATTTGGCCGACAACGGTCATTCACCGATATTCTGGGGGATATCTTCGCCGGTCAGAAACTCGTGGACTTCGGGATTGATCAGAACTACGGGCAGACAATTGCGATCAACTCCCGACCGACCGTCCCATCCGTGCTGAAGCTCGATAAGATCTTCTTTCCTTCGGCTCGTTATAACGTTCGCTACGACTGGGCGAACAACCTCCAGGCCGGCGCGCTCGGAAAAGGTGCACAGTGGAACGGCAACTTGACCCTCTCGCTCGATATTGGAGTGAGGGCGATTGGCGACGAGCTGTGGGGAAGATCACCGATCCCTCCGCAAGACACCACAACAAGCAAGGTGACAAAACAACTCGATCAGATCACACGTGTGTTGCTTAAGACTCCTTTCTTTGATTTTGACCGAATAGCCATCACCTTCAGTCAAAATAACCGTTCCCAGAATAGCGGTCTGGTGGGACGTCCCGGATTTGTCAATATGTTCGGTCGGGTTCCGTTCGTTCAAGAATCACTTCCTGAATACGGTCCATCGTTTCTCTATCAACTTGGTTTGTCCTCTGATCCCCACGGTGATGTTGTTGTGAAATCAAAGCGGCAATTTCCTTTTATCACAGGATATACTGTTCCGGGCATCCGTGCGCCGTTCGGCAACCTGACGGACATCTACAATCAGAGCAACAAGGTTACCATGCGCACGTCCCGGCCATTATGGGAAGGGGCGCAACTCGAACTTTCATGGAACATCGGTTGGTCGTACAACCTAAACCGAACCATTGTTACGAACAGCCTCGGCGTTCCGGAAGAACGAAGCCGTGTGGTGAGTGGCGACGCTGATCGTTCGTTCCTCAGTTTTCCATCTACATTTGTGTTCAACTTCTTCAAGACCAGCGTGGCAGAAGTAAACAAGAAATATGAAGTAATGAAACTGGATCGAAGGGACTCCCGGACAAATGACGCGAAACTCTCCCAGGCGTTTGAAGAGGGGATGGAGGCGTTTCCGTTCACGAGAAAGCTCTTCGGAACCCTATTCCCACGCATGAATTGGACGATTCGTTGGGATGGACTTGAGAAGTTCGACCTCTTCAAATCGTTTGCGCAGAGAGTTGGAATTGATCACGCGTACAGTTCCAACTATCGGCGCCGATACAAGTTGACCCCGTCGGGACAGGAACTTACCGAAAGCCAGCAAGTGAGCTATTCGTTCTCTCCGTTGGTAGGAGTGAACGTGACGTTCAAGGAGATCTTCAAAGGAAACTTTGGGGCAACGTTTCGTTACAATACGACAAGTTCTTTTGATCTTGTCCCGGCCAACCAAAACGTGACAGAATCAAATAACGATGACATCTCCGTCAGCGCAAATTTCAGCCGGCGCGGGTTTGAGATTCCGTTCTTCGGTCTTTCCTTGTCGAACGATCTTGACATAAGTTTCACTTACGGCTTCTCGAAGAACGCACGCAAACTCTTTACGCTCAAAGAAAATTTTAAGCCGGCTGGAACGCCGCAAGACGGTTCGAGCCGCACGATCATGGAGCCTCGCATTCGCTACATCCTCAGCTCGCGAGTCACGGCTTCGCTTTATTACAAGTACACGAAGGTGACACCTGACGCGGGCGGATCAAAGATCCCCGGCTCAACGATCAACGAAGGTGGATTGGATATCCGTGTTGCAATCCAATAGTTGCAACAAGACGTCTTGTAGAGAAGAATTGTAACTTCTCAGCGTACTATCTGATTGAACGTTTTTTGATAGAACACAGACGGAAATTCCATGGAACCCCACTCCCGCCAAAAGGTGAAGCACGGCGGGCAAGCTAACTCTCCCCTACGAGGGGAGAGGATTTTTTTCTCTCATCTCAAAACTGAAAATGAAAACTGTCCCCCTCTTAGGGGGACTACCCGCC
>JANONN010000052.1:0-2498 GCA_031420835.1 Ignavibacteriales bacterium
CCGATACCTGAACTCGGAAGCATACTCTACTTCAGTAGGAACCTTCGCGATGTGTTCCATCATGTATTCGCCTACAAGGCCGGCATGCCATGATGTGCCGCAGCCGATGAAAATAATGCGTCGCGCTGCAAGTAGTTTCTCCATGACGTGCTCCAATCCGCCCAACTTCACCTCCCCGTCGTTTGCACGCAATCGCCCACGCATGGCATTTCTGATAGACTCCGGTTGCTCGTGGATTTCCTTCAGCATGAAATGCGCATAGCTCCCCTTCTCTATCGCCTCAAGATCGAACAAGATCTCTTCGACTTCTTTTGGAAGCTCGACGTCATTGAGCGTCTTGATCGTAACGTTATCACTGCGAACTACTGCCATTTCGCCATCGTTCAAGTACGTTACTTGACGGGTATGTTGAATGAGTGCAGAAGCGTCTGACGCTACAATGTTTTCTCCGTCGCCATACCCAATGACAAGCGGACTTCCTTTTCGTGCTACAATGAACTTATCTGGCTCACGTGAAGAGACCACTACAATGCCATACGTTCCCTCGACCTCAATGAGAGCATACCGAACAGCCCGCTCCAGATCGTTTTCCTTTTTATAGAATTCCTCAACCAGATGGACGAGGACTTC
Source organism: Ignavibacteriales bacterium (assembly GCA_031420835.1). Lineage (GTDB taxonomy): Bacteria > Bacteroidota > Ignavibacteria > UBA10030 > UBA10030 > JANONN01. The sequence goes on from JANONN010000052.1 coordinate 631, forward strand.
AGTATCCGTATCGGACGTGAACGTATGGCCGAGCGTCAGGAGTTTCTTTTTGATAGTGAGATAATTCTCTATGATACCGTTATGGATGATCGCGATTTCTCCGTTACAGTCGAGATGAGGGTGAGCGTTGATGTCATTCGGCTCGCCGTGGGTTGCCCAACGTGTATGCCCAATCCCAAGTGTTGACGCTGAACCATTCTCGCGCCAGAGGATTTCGAGATCTACGACCTTACCGGCTTTCTTCTTTGTTAATATCCCATCTTGATTGACTAATGAGATCCCCGCCGAATCATAGCCGCGATACTCAAGCCTCTTCAATCCTTCGAGAAGAATCGGTAGCGAATCTCTCTTACCTATATATCCTACGATGCCACACATTACTTTCTTGTCTTCTCCTTTAGTTGATGGCGATCATCCCAAGCATTCGCCCCGAACGCTCGCCGTCACGACGAAATGAATGATACAACTCCGGTTTGCAGATAGTACAGTCCGGATGAACTTCAATATTTGCTTCGCTAACCCCCATTTCCACAAGTTGTCGTTTGTTGGCTTCTTTTAGGTTCAGATACACCTTGCGATTAGCCCTATTGATTGCACCGTTGCTGAAGAACTCCGCGACATCTTCTCCTACTTCGTAGCAGCACACACCCGCACTCGGCCCAACAAATGCAAGCACATCCGCCGGAATGGAGCCAAACTCTTCTCGCAATACTCGAAGCCCGTTACGAACGATCCCCTTGTGCGTCCCCCTCCACCCGGCATGGATGGCTGCGACGGCGGCATTCTTTTCGTCAAACAAAAAGATTGGAACGCAATCCGCGACGGACACGGCGAGCCATAATGATCGCTCCGTCGTTACGAATCCATCACACGCTTCATACGTTCCAGCACGAACGACCGGTTGAATAACATCCGAATGACATTGCTTTGCAAAAGCCACTTGTGATACGTCTGCATTCACGACACGAAAGAACAACTTTCGATTTTGTTCCACGTTGTTTGCATCATCACCAACGCTAAAGCTCAAGTTCATTCCCAGTCCGCCAAAGGCGGACGGACTCACTCCACCCAGTCTCGTGCTCACGAAACATTCGACTCTGTGAGCTCTTTTGAAAATCTCTGGTTGAACAGGGATAACACTATGCATGATATGGTAACGTAATCGTAATTGTTGTTCCAACTCCAACCGTACTTTCAAGACGAACCGAACCGTCAAGATCTTCGACAATCTTGCGGGTGATTGCTAATCCGATCCCCATCCCATCCGTTTTTGTTGAAAAGTTCGGATGAAACACTTTTTCGTGAAGCTCGCCCGGGATTCCAATGCCAGTGTCCGAAATGGAAATGGCGCACGTGCTGCCGGAAACTTCCGTATTGATAGTGATTCGGCCACCATCGTTCATCGCTTGGACGCTATTTCGGAAGATATTCACAAACACTCGCCGGAGCTCGTCCTTGTCGGCCACCACTTGAGGCTCAGTATCCGAAAATTTGACACGAAATTCAACGCCTGCGATGTTCTTAAAGAGGATCACAGTCTCTTCAATGATGGCATGAAGATCAACCCGTTCGAACCTTCGCTCTGGCATGCGTGCAAAGTTTGAGAACTCCGTTGCGATACGTGCCAACGTGTCAATTTGGTCGATGATGGTAGAAGTGACCTTTCGAACGATCGACTCGAGATCGGTAGCTTTATCGCGAAAAGCTTGCTGAAGATGTTGAACCGCCAGCCTCATAGGTGTAAGTGGATTCTTTATCTCATGCGCCACTTGCTTCGCCATCTCCTTCCAAGCAAGCTCACGCTCAACGCGCGCCAATTCATTTCGACCCTTGCGCAACCGCTCCGTCATGTCATTGAATGAAGCAAC
>JANONN010000053.1:0-1591 GCA_031420835.1 Ignavibacteriales bacterium
GACCTTGTTCAAAGTCCCATCGGGACGACCGTTCTGCGTGGACGGTATGAACGACACACGTGGAAAAGGTCGTTCCTACGGAACTTTTTCATCGAGCATGCCTGTGTTACCATAAGGATCGTCCCTAACGGGACTCAAACAAATTCAAATAAACCAAGTCCAGTGGAATGCTGCTTTGAAAATAGCCATATTTTCATCAACGGTGGTTCACCCCGTGAGATAGAATGCCTTCATCATTAGTTACCTCTGAAAAGAATATATCTCACGGGGTAAATCCCGGATTCATTCTGGATCAACGACTTCACGCTGAGTTCGGGTATTCATAAATGAATAGAAACACTCACGCTGAGCTGTAACCGAATTTGTTTAGAATTTCGGATTTAGAGCTTCAGATTTTTGATCTCGAACACCAGTTTACATGAAGTGAGTCACGTATTTGAAACCGCACTTACAGGCACTTCTATGGCAGCGATCGGAAGCAAAATAGAGAAGACACAGGTGTTCGAGAAAAACCGGAGCTATCATAATGCTCTTCTTGAACGTCTGAGACAAGAATCAGAGAAGACGAAACTTGGTGGAGGGAAGAGTGCCATCGAGCGTCATAAGAAGAAGGGGAAGCTCTTCGTTCGCGAACGAATTCAAAAGCTCATTGATCCGGGAAGCTACTTCCTTGAGATCGGTTTGTACGCAGCCCACGGAATGTATGAGGAATACGGTGGAGCGCCTTCGTCAGGGACAGTCTTCGGCATTGGCAAAATTCACGGTCGCGATGTGGTTATCGTTGCCAACGATGCTACCGTGAAGGCGGGAGCGTGGTTCCCCATCACGTGCAAGAAGAATCTCCGCGCTCAGGAAATTTCAATGGAAAATCGTCTGCCCATTGTATATCTCGTTGACTCCGCCGGCGTATTCCTTCCACTCCAGTCGGAGATCTTTCCAGACAAAGAGCACTTCGGTCGCATCTTTCGAAATAACGCGATCATGTCATCCATGGGCATTACGCAGATCGCCGCCATCATGGGTCCCTGTGTTGCCGGTGGAGCGTATCTCCCGATCATGAGCGACGAGGCATTGATTGTTGAGGGGACGGGGAGCGTTTTTCTTGCCGGATCGCATCTTGTCAAAGCTGCCATCGGTGAGGAGATTGAGAACGAGGAGCTTGGGGGAGCGGTCGTTCATTCCGAGATCAGTGGCGTGACTGACCACAAAATGAAGAACGACGATGAATGCCTTGCGAAAATTCGAAGCATTATCGGAAAACTTGGCGAGCGACGGAAAGCTCCGTTCAACCGCGAGAGCGCGAAGCCGCCGAAATATCCCGCTGATGAGATCGCGGGAATCATCCCTGAAGATCGCTCGCGTCCATACGACACGTACCAAGTCCTTGCTCGCATTCTTGACGAGAGCGAGTTGGATGAATACAAAGAAGGCTACGGCAAGACGATCATCTGCGGATACGGAAGGATTGATGGATGGGCAGTCGGAATTGTCGCCAACCAGCGCTCGGTGGTTAAGACAAAAAAGGGTGAGATGCAGGTTGGCGGCGTCATCTACAGCGATAGTGCGGACAAGGCGACGCGGTTCATTATGA
>JANONN010000054.1:0-4420 GCA_031420835.1 Ignavibacteriales bacterium
CTGTTGTGCAAAGATCGCGTAGAGAGACTCGACGGATCCGGTTTCAACTCCACGCTCCATCTTCTCGAAGGTCTTTCGCACTTCCAGATTCGGCTGGGCGACACGTTCAAGGCGACTGTCAATCAGACTATTCCGTTTCGAAGGAATTTGCCCGCTTGCAACATCAAAGCCAACAACGAGGAGAACTGTGAATAGTATTATGTGCATCGCACTTCAAAAGTATCGGAAAAGGGATTGAAAGTCAAACAACGAGGCGACCCCAGTCAACACCATCCTACACAACGTGACCAGAGTCGCCCGTCACTCACCGTGTATCGAACTCAGTTCGTCTGCGAACTCAATGACCGTGGCTTCAGCCTTCGCTCACTTCCCGGCCTCTTAAGGGCCGTTACACCCTTCGCTGTTTGATACGCCCAATCAAAAACCACTGAAGTCACATTCACACTCCGCACGCGCATCTTCGCGTAGTGGTTATCCCAGGTCCAGACAATGTATGTGTGACCCGGAATTGCTTCGACGGATCTCGATGGAGTCCACCCACTTGTCGGGGCTTTTGTAATGTCATCGAGCGATGTTGTGTAGCCCATGCCTTGAATGTCAGTGTCACTCCACACGTTCAGATAGAATCTGCCGTTGAAATGCTCGAAGAACACATCGGTGTAGTCATCATCAAATCGTCCATTGGAGTAGGTAGAGAAATCGTATCCACCGCTGCTCGGCACAGTTCGATAATCGGATAGTTGAACTCCAAACCCTTCCGGCCGCGGTGTTGCTGCTGCTACGTCACGGCTCAGATCGCTTTCGTTCCGTTCATAATCATACGCGCTCACTGCATAATAGTAGGTCGTGCCGTTACGGGCAGAGTAGTCAACATAGATGATGTCCCCGGTTGAACCAAGGAACGAGTACCGTCCATCATACCGCTCGCTGACCCACACATTGTAGCCCCCGATATCGCGCTCCGTGTTTCCCATCCACGTTACCTGAACGGCATTGTCTACCGCAAGAGTCTGAACGCCACGCGGCGGCGCAGGAGCGGTTGTGTCAACCGGATACGCTTCGCTACATCCTATCACCAAGAAGCTTACAGCAAGAAGGTATTTCATCATGACTTCACCTCTGGTAGAATTGTTTCTACGATCTAATGACAAGAGACGTGCCAACATCATGAGATGGAAGATATGATCATAAATGCCCGCGACAGAGGGAGTAACGCGGAATCTCGTTTACAATTGTGAACGAACACTACAAAAAATGGACAACGCCATTGTTAATAACCCCGATTGCCTTCCCCCTGAGACGCTTGCCACCAAACGGAGAGTTCTTCGACTTGGAAGAGAAGGAGTTTACATCTACCGTCCATTCGAATGTGGGATCAAGAAGGGTCAGGTTCGCCCGTTCTCCCGCTGCGATCTTGATTGTCGGAAGAGAGAGGATACGACGTGGATTTGCGGAGAACTTCTCAATGAGTTGACTGATAGAAAGGTAACCCTCATCAACAAGTCCCGTGATGCTAAGTCCTACTGCTGTTTCGAGCCCGACAATACCAAACGGAGCCTGAGTGTACTCCACTTCTTTTTCATCAACTGTATGTGGGGCATGATCTGTAGCGATAACATCAATCGTTCCATCACGCAGCCCCTCTTTCATAGCTACGACATCATCGGTTCTGCGTAGTGGCGGATTCATTTTCGTGTTCGTGTCGAACGAGGACACAACATCATCGGTCAGCGTGAAGTGATGCGGCGTGACTTCACAGGTAACGGTCAACCCCTCGCGCTTTGCATGTCGCACTATCTCCACAGTTCCTTTTGTGCTAATGTGCGCCACGTGATATTTTGCTTTCTCAAGGTAACGCAGCAGGAGAAGATCTCTTGCCACCATCATTTCCTCTGCGATTGAAGGAATACCCGGCATCCCAAGTCGAGTTGAAACGTAGCCTTCGTTCATGGAACCACCGTACGACAAGGTCGGCTCCTCTGCATGTTGGATTACCGGAATACCATACATAGAGGAATACTCAAGCACACGGCGCATCATACCGGCGCTTGAGATGGGGCTTCCGTCATCGGAAAGGGCAACAGCGCCTGCACTAACCAACTCGGCGATGGGTGCAAGTTCTTCTCCTTTTCGTCCTTTTGTTGCTGCAGCAATTGGGTAGACGTCAACGATGCCGTTCCACACAGACTTTCCTTTTTCAATCACGTATCGAACAACGGATTCATCGTCGATCGTCGGTTCCGTGTTCGGCATACAACACACAGCGGTGAATCCACCCTCACGTGCAGAAAGAACCCCGCTTTCAATCGTCTCCTTATGTTCAAACCCCGGTTCACGAAGATGAACGTGCATATCAATGAAACCGGGTGCGATGATCTTATCTCTCAGATCGACGTTCTGGAACGTCTTGTCTGAAGAAAGACTCTTCCCGACTTTTTCAATAATGCCGTTGACGATCTGTAAATCTAGTATCTCGTCGGTTCCTGTGAGCGGGTCGATCACTCTTCCATTCTTGAGATGAAGCTTCATGTTAAGTTCCTTGATGTTGAAATCAGTTCATGGTTCCGAGCAAATAGAGCACAGCCATTCGAATCGCTACGCCGTTCGTCACTTGTTGAAGAATCACGGAATGCTCCCCATCCGCCAAATCGGCCGAGAGTTCAACATCGCGGTTGATGGGACCCGGATGCATGATCGTAATCGGCTTTGATGCTTTTGCGATCTTCTCTTTCGTCACACCGAAGTAGCGCTGATACTCTCGAAGCGACGGAAAAAGTCCACTCTTCTGCCGTTCGAGTTGAATGCGCAAAACATTAAGCGCATCAACTGACGGAACGACATCCTCTAATCGATGATAGACATCCACGCCGAGCTTTTCAATATCGCGCGGCATGAGCGTGGCGGGACCACATACTGACACGCGCGCTCCCATTGTGAGCAGTCCGAAGATGTTGGATAGAGCAACGCGACTGTGGGAAATATCGCCGACGATACACACGTGTAGACCTTTGAGTGTTCCAAACTTCTCCCACAACGTGAACATATCGAGAAGTGCTTGAGTTGGGTGTTCGTGACCTCCATCTCCGGCGTTAATGACATTTGCATCGACAACACGGCTCAAGAAGTGCGACGCACCGGGAGCGGAATGCCGTAACACCACCATGTCAATCTTCATTGCTTCGATGTTTCGGGCAGTGTCTTTGAGCGTCTCGCCTTTGCTCACGCTGCTTCCTGACGTCGTGAAGTTCACAACATCAGCCGAGAGGCGCCGTTCGGCAAGCTCGAAGGAGATCCGCGTCCGTGTTGAAGCCTCGAAGAACAAATTTACGATCGTTTTCCCTTGCAGCGGTGGGACTTTCTTGATGGGCCGTTCCAGCACTTCTTTGAACGACACTGCGGTATCGAGAATCAGTTGAATATCATCCTTTGGCATTCCATCCAATCCTAATAGATGACGGCTTTGAAGCTTCACGGTCGTTCCTCCTTTTCTTCATCGCTTTCTGTCAGGTACACAGCATCTTCACTGTCAACTTCCTCCATGAGAACTTTGATCTCTTGCCTTGATGATGTGGGGACGCTCTTCCCGATATAGTCAGCTTTGATCGGTAGTTCGCGATGGCCGCGATCAATCAACACCAACAGTTGAACATTCGCCGGTCGCCCAAGATCCATGACGGCATTCAGAGCAGCGCGAACGGTTCTTCCTGTGAACAACACATCATCAACGAGCACGAGTACTTTCCCCGTGATGTCGAAGAGAATCTCCGTGCTCTTGAGCTGTGGTTGATCCAATCGGCCGCGCAGGTCGTCACGATAGAGCGTGATGTCAAGGATACCGATGGGGATCGGCTTTCCATCAATCTCCTCGATCTTCTTCGCAATGCGGCGTGTAAGGAACTCACCCCGCGTCCGCACACCAACAAGGACGATCTTCTCCGATCCCTTGTTCTTCTCTACCACTTCGTGGGCAAGCCGATTGATCGTGCGTTGAAGCCCCGCTTCGTCTATGATTTTGTTTTTCTTCATGGTTCTCCATCAGAAAATGAAAAAGCCTCCAGTCCGCAGGGGAAAGGAGGCAAGCGTCAATTCAAAAGTAAAAGGGAAAACTTTGTTTTTTCCTTTTTAATTTTTGATTTTTAATTGATTTCTTCCTTCCCTACCTCGCTGGATAGGACTTAAAGGAACCACTCAAAGAACAAGGCGGATGAGGATTTACTCACTCCGCATTCAGAACTCCGCATTCTGCAATTCCCTTGTGGGCGCTGCTGGGATCGAATCCCGCCAAAATGCGCCGGGGATTTCACAAACAACGTTCAACCTGTGACCTTACGCGCCTGCCCGCCTTGTGTGTGGGCGATATAGGACTTGAACCTATGACCTCACGGATGTGAACCGTGCGCTCTAACCAACTGAGCTAATC
>JANONN010000055.1:0-7939 GCA_031420835.1 Ignavibacteriales bacterium
CCGCGTATTCATCATCAATGGTACCCCGACACCCTCATGTATGAGAAGCGCGGACTTGTCAACGACGTTATTGAAAATCTGAGATCGCGCGGCTATCGGTTGAAGGAACGCGAAGGCCATCAAGGTCGAGCTGAGGGAATCATCATTGATCGCCAGCGGGGTCTGTATCTTGGCGCTACCGACCCGCGTGGGTACGGTGCCGCTGTCGGATACTGAGCTTGATTCTACGCGGTTCGTTTTCTATATTGGTTTTGTTATTTCTTGTTCTTTGGTACATACACTTTGGTGTCCCGATTCGATCTGCCTGATCGAATCGGGATGAAAAGGGAATTCCGTGATCCGCCTTTGGCGGAAAACCGGAGGCTGCCCCGCAACTGTAATCCCGACCCATCAAGAATGGGAAACCGGTTCACAATGTCACTGTGGCGTCATAGGCGCCATGGGAAGACGAGCTGGTTGGGAGAGCCAGGAGACCTGCCAGAGTGAGTTGTTACCCCGTCACAACGGGGTTGAGGAACCTTCGCGGGAAGGTGCTCGGCATTTGTCACAAGTTTCTTGAGCCCCAATCTTCTTCTCGAAGGTTGGGGCTTTTTGTTTTTTTGATTTCTTCTCACCGATTCAATTTTAGAAAGGATTCTATATGATCCGCAATTTTGCACTGCTGGTTTTTATTTTCACAAGTCTGGTTCATGGACAGACAGAGCGTGATTCCCTCTCCACCAAATTTTCAGCTATGAGCGATACGATCCGCACCTATGAGCTGCCGGAGATTGTCGTTACCGCATCTCGCATGGCGCGACGGCAGGATGACATCGGAAGAAGCGTGACGGTATTATCAAAGGAACAGATTCAATCCATGGTTTCATTCAATGTTGGGGAACTGTTGACTCGAACCGAAGGCTCCTATGTTGTGGGAGCAGGACAAAATCCGGGAATAATTCAGAGTCTCTTCATGCGCGGCGCAAGCAGCAATCAGACTGGATTCTTTGTGGATGACGTGAGAATTGCCGATCCCTCTTCCGTCAACAGCGCGCTTGATCTTTCGGAACTGTCGCTGGCCGGTATCCAACAAGTTGAAATCGTCCGCGGTTCGCATAGTATGCTCTATGGCTCGTCGGCAATCGGCGGAGTGGTAAACATGATCACGGAGCGGCCGAACTCCCCCGGCATAAACATCGGCGCAGGACTCACGGGTGGGACCTTTGGTGAAAAAACGCACTCGTTGACCCAGTCACTCTCTCTCAACTACTCGATGCCTGTAGGACTTTATGTGTTGGGGGAGATCAACAATGCTACCTTCAAAGGATTAGATGCAACACGCGACACACTCACAAATCCACTGGCATTCCGAAATCGCGACCGCGATGGGTTCAAGAAATCTGATCTTTTCGGGAAGGTCGGTTTTACCACCCCCGCCTTGAACCTCTATCTTTCGGCACGAGTCGCAAATCAGAGAGCCGACATTGATGATGGCGCGTACGTTGATGACGATAACTCGACACTACAGTTTGATCGGAAGCTCCTTACGTACGGCGCTTCATACAGAGTATCCGACTTGATAGAAATGAAATATGTGGGTGGGCATTCAACCATGAATCGAATCGCCATTGACGACTCCTCTTTGATTGACTGGACAGGGAAGACAGACCAAACCTATACGGAGGGACGTTGGAAGGGTTCCACTTTAACCAACGAAGTACAGGCCATTGTAGGTCTTGAGGGTGCGAGAGCTATTGTGGGTGTTGGAAGGTATTCCGAGGCCATGTCTTCGCGTTTCTTCTCTAGGAGCAGCTTCGGCGAGTACCAGTACAACCTTGACACACTACGACTCAAGGCCACAACGCAAAGTTTGTTTTCCCATCTCGTATTGGAAGGGAACATGGCTCATTCTTCCCTGTCGAGATTTGCGCTTGCGTTGGGAGCGCGTTTGTCAAAACACAGCACGTTTGGTAATCACGTCACGTTTGAAATCAATCCATCCTTCCGAATGAGCGACCGCGGGCTTCTGTTTGGTTCCATCTCAAGTGGCTTCAATGCTCCGTCACTTTATCAGCTTTTTACGCCCGAGCGCCACTATCTCTCCGGTATCACACGTGGGAATTCAACATTGAAGCCGGAACGGTCCCTGTCGTACGAGATTGGGTTGCGGCAAGAGATTCTTGAAGGACTTACGGTTTCTGTTTCAGCATTTCAGACGACCGTTCGCAACGCCATCGAGTACGTGTATCTGTGGGACAAGAGCATAGGGATTGACACACTCGGCAATGACTGGATGAGGGATGACTCCAGGGGCGACACATATCTCAATCTTGGCACACAGAAGGTACGAGGAATTGAGTTAACAGTGAGAAGCAAACTCCTGGATCGCCTTGAAGTAACGGCAAATCTCAGTCTGCTTCGTGGAACCCTTCACTACTCTCCTCAACAGATTGCGGGAATACAGGCGACAGGCGGCCATCACGTTCAACTCTACAATAGCGGGGAGTTCCTTGAAAGGGAAGTCAGATCGGTGGAGCTTGTGCGAAGGCCAAGCACGGCAAACGTAGCGGTCAGCTATATGGTCAATGACTATCTTTCTTTCCGGGCGGATGTTCGCTACGCAGGATCCCGCAAAGATGTGTTTTATGACTCTCAACGTGGACCGTACGGAGCGCTTGGCACAACACCCGTCGAAGCATATACTATTGTTGACCTCACGCAACGCTTGCATGTCACGAACCGATTTATCGCCCTTGTGAGGGTGGAGAATATATTTAACACCAAGTATGCTGAGATACGAGGCTTCTCGACAAGGGGGAGAGGAATTCAAATGAGCTTGCGATATACTCTCGGCGACAACAATTAATCCGAGGCTCATTTCATAAAGAAGGAGGTCACATTATGCGATTTACTATCTTAGCGTTCATCATGATTCTTGGAGCTGCGTTGTCGCGACTGATTCCCCACCCTCCGAACTTTGCTCCAATTGCCGCGATGGCTTTAGTAGGCGGCGTCTATCTCGATAAGCGCTTTGCCTTGATCGTTCCTCTCGCGGCAATGATGATCAGCGATTGGTTTCTCGGATTCCACTCCCTGATGCCGTTTGTGTATGCGAGCTTTGTGCTCACCGGACTTATCGGTCTTTGGGTCGCTCGCCGAAAAAGTGCCGTAACGGTTGTAGGAGCTTCGATCGTGAGTTCGCTTCTCTTCTTCATTGTTACGAACGGAGGCGTATGGATTCTTTCAACATCACTCTATCCCAAAACCGTGGACGGATTTGTTGGATGCTATATTGCGGCAATTCCGTTTTTTAGAAATTCTCTCATCGGAGACCTTCTCTATACTGTGATTCTGTTTGGACTCTTTGAGGGGGTTAGGCGTGTAATCGTGCGCCGCCAACCAGTCGGCGAAATGATGAAACGTTAATCATTCCATTCCTTTCTGCAAAATAAGCACGGAATTGAGGCCAATATAATCCGATGGATTGTGACTCTTAACACATATTGTCACTTGCTTTTCTTCTTGCCGGATGCTATCATTGAACATCGGGAGACGAAACTAACAATTCACAAACAAACAAAAGGAGGTTCTATGAAGAAAGTAATTCTCGTCGTTATAGCGCTGGCTATTGTGAGCTTTGCGCTTGCTCAGGAGAAGGGCAAGTCTCAACCCGCAACACCGGCGACGCCTGCTTCACAGACAGGTGAAAAAGCAACTCCAGCGACACCTTCACCCAAGGCTGAAAAAGGCATGGAGATGAAGGAGCAGAACATGGAGAAGCGAGATGCAAAAAAGGCTGAGATGTCCGAGAAAAAGGAAGAGAAGAAAGAAGCCAAGGCTGCAAAGAAATCGGCCAAGAAAGAAGCCAAGGAAGCAAAGAAGTCGGCAAAGGCCGAGGCGAAGGGCAAGCAATAAATCGCTCGCTTCCATGAAACCGTACACTCTGAAAGTCTCTCTGCAACTGCAGAGGGACTTTCTTCTTATATAGGGAGACGTATGATCCAAAGAACTCTCATGAGCATCGTCTTTCTCTTCTTCGTGAGTGTATGTAGCGCTCAGGAAGAAGAGGCATGGTCAGCAAGTGCAGGAGTACGATATCTGAATCGCTACACAAGTTATGGGATTGATTTGAGCGGCGACCGTCCCGCTCTTTCACCATCCATTTCACTTTCTCATGGAAGCGGCTTCTCCGCCGGACTTGAGGGAATCATGGTTACCGGAGCGTCTGGGGGATTGCAGCGTTGGTCTCTCGGCCTCGGTTACGAACTCTCGTTGGGTGAATCGTTCACTCTTTCAGCCGAGTTCAATCACTTTCAATATCGGTCCGATACAGCACACGTTCTTGCTGGTCTCTCCAACGCGATCTCCCTTTCTGCCGACCTTGATCTTGATCTGGTGAGCCTTTCTGCAAGTGTTGATCGATATCTGGGTGATCTCGGCGCAACATATTTTGGCTTCGATGTCTCAGGCTTCATTGGCATCGGTGACTGGACGATCGTTCCATTGGCTCAGATCACGCTCGTCTCACAGACCGTGAGCGTCTCAAGAACCAAGCAGCAGTCCGGAATGAGCAATGTGAAAAAGGGCAGTCCGGGTGGGACGGTTACTCTGACAGGTGTTAGTAGCTTCAGCGTACACGGTGTAGCGATCTATTCCATTGCGAGCGGATTCTCGTTGGTTCTTCATCCGGCAATCGTCTATTCTCCAAAAACAGAAGTAACGGCACGACCTACCCAATTTGTTTGGTCAGCGGGAATTCGCTACTCGTTTTCCTTCTAATTCGCTGTCTCGACCAAACAGAATAGACTCCTGATTTGACGCGAGAAAACGTGGATGGACTCCGTCCACTCTTGAACCACGCAGCAATTTAAGCACTTCTCCCACCTTGCTTCTTTAGACAAAATCGCCGAATTTTTATCAACTTCTCGTTGGTGTTGCCCATTCCCAAGCAGGAGATTCCTATGGCCCACAGCGCTACTCATCTCAGTTTTTTCGAAAACGTCTCCCTCAATTTTGATAAAGCGGTACCCTATACCGGACAACCCAAAGGATTACTTGAACAGATCAAAGTGTGTAACAGCGTTTACGCTTTCACGTTTCCGATTCAGACGGACGAGGGATACGAAGTTATTTCTGCTTGGCGCGTTGAACATAGTCATCACAAACTACCGACAAAGGGGGGCATACGATTCAGTGAGGATGTGAATGAAGATGAAGTGAAGGCCCTTGCCGCACTGATGACGTACAAATGCGCAGTGGTTGATGTTCCGTTTGGTGGCGCAAAAGGGGGCGTGAAGATCAATCCAAAAAGATACTCGGTCGCCCAGCTTCAGCGGATCACACGACGCTACACGGCAGAACTTGTGAAGAAGAGCTTCATCGGTCCCGGAGTTGATGTGCTGGCTCCGGATTACGGGACGGGAGAGCGCGAGATGGCGTGGATCGCAGACACCTATTCCGCTTTTTATCCGGAGGCGATTGATGCAGTTGCATGCGTCACGGGTAAACCCGTTAGTCAGGGTGGCATTCGTGGACGACGGGAGGCAACGGGTCGTGGCGTATTCTTCGGCATTCGCGAAGCGTGTGCCAACAAAGAGGATATGAAAGCCCTGGGTCTCGTGCCGGGTTTGGAAGGAAAGCGGGTTGTTGTGCAGGGACTCGGAAACGTCGGCTACCACGCCGCGAGATTTTTGCAAGAAGGCGGGTGCATCATCGTGGGGGTTTCCGAGTACGAAGGGGGCATCTACAATCCGAAAGGACTCGATGTGGATGATGTCCTGAAGCATCGAAAGGAAACCCGCTCGATCCTCAGCTTTCCGGGAGCGACGAACATTCCAAAATCACTGGACACGTTGGAACTTGAGTGTGATATCCTTGTGCCGGCGGCATTGGAGAATCAGATCACAGCTGAGAATGCCGGAAGGATCAAAACAAAAATCGTTGGTGAGGGAGCTAACGGTCCAACCACGGCTGAAGCAGAAGAGATCCTGAGGAAAAAAGGAGTTATGATAATTCCCGATATATATCTTAACGCGGGTGGCGTGACAGTCTCCTATTTCGAATGGCTGAAGAACCTTCAACACGTCAGGATGGGTCGACTCGGGAAACGATTCGCGGAGACTGCGACACGACAGATTATCGAAACGATTGAGTCGGCAAAAAACAGTCTTCTCACCGAGGAGCAGAAGGAAAAGCTCGTGCGTGTCGCCGACGAGGAAGATCTTGTCAATTCAGGACTTGAGGACACGATGATTGTTGCCTACAACCAGATTCGAGAAATATGGAAGCAGCACGCAGGCATTGACCTTCGTACCGCAGCTTTCATCAGTGCCATCAAGAAAATATCCGTGTCCTATTTGGAGTTGGGCATTTTCCCGTAAGCGTTGCGGTCAAATCATCTCACCATCATCAACCACATCGGAGTTGAAACGTGTCCTCCATGCAAGGAGCAAAACATATGTCTGATTACGCAGCTTCGTTTATGTCACACGTCAGAGAAAAGAATCCATACGAGCCCGAATTCCATCAAGCTGTGCAAGAAGTTGTCGAATCGCTGACGCTCGTTCTGGAACGGTATCCCGAGTACCGATCGGCGAAGATCCTCGATCGAATGGTCGAGCCGGAGCGAGTCATCATGTTCCGCGTTCCATGGATGGACGATCAGGGAGAGATCCATGTGAACCGTGGCTTTCGCATCGAAATGAACAGCGCCATTGGGCCATATAAAGGTGGCCTTCGGTTTCATCCGTCGGTGAACCTTGGCATTCTCAAGTTTCTCGCGTTTGAGCAAGTGTACAAGAATAGCCTCACGTCACTTCCGATGGGCGGAGGAAAGGGCGGTTCAGATTTTGATCCGAAGGGAAAGAGCGATAACGAAGTAATGAGATTCTGTCAGAGTTTCATGAACGAGTTGTTCCGTCATATCGGCCCCAACACGGATGTCCCGGCCGGAGATATCGGCGTTGGCGGAAGAGAAATTGGTTTTCTCTTCGGCCAGTACAAGAAACTGCGGAATGAGTTCACGGGCGTGCTGACGGGAAAAGGACTCAACTGGGGCGGGTCACTCATTCGGCTGGAGGCAACAGGGTACGGCTCGGTGTATTTTGCAGCAGAGATGCTCGCAACGAAGAACCAGACCCTCGAAGGGAAAACCTGCCTTGTCTCCGGCAGCGGAAACGTTGCTCAATACACCATCGAGAAAATTATCCAACTCGGCGGAAAGGTTGTGACCGTGTCTGACTCGAATGGGTACATCTATGATGAAGAGGGGATCAACAGAAAGAAGCTTGATTTCGTCATGGAGCTGAAGAACGTAAAACGGGGACGGATGAAGGAATACACGGAGAAGCACAAGAACGCCGTTTACCACACGTTCGATCCGACGATGGACCACAATCCCTTGTGGGACCATAAGGCTGACTGTGCGTTTCCGAGCGCCACGCAGAATGAGATCAACGGGAAGGATGCGAAGAATCTTGTCCGAAACGGCGTCAAGGTTGTGTGTGAAGGCGCGAATATGCCCACCACTCTGGACGGCGTGAAGGTCTTTTTGGATGCCGGTATTCTGTACGCGCCGGGAAAAGCTGCGAACGCAGGCGGTGTTGCCACGTCGGGACTCGAAATGGCACAAAACAGCATGCGGCTCCCGTGGCCACGCGAAGAAGTGGATCAACGCCTGCAAATGATCATGAAGAACATTCACAAGACATGCGTTGATGTTGCCGAGCGTTTTGGAACTCCCGGGAACTACGTAAACGGCGCAAACATCGGCGGATTCTTGAAAGTCGCCGATGCCATGATGGATCAAGGACTCGTTTAGCAGGCTGTTGAAAAAAGGGGTGCATAGCCACGAGCTTCAGCTCGTGGAAACAAATGCAAGAAACAAATGTGGGTTTTAACCCATAGTTTTGCACGAATGGGCTAAAGCCCAATAAGATTTGGCTAATCTTGTCCACGACCT
>JANONN010000056.1:0-3657 GCA_031420835.1 Ignavibacteriales bacterium
AATCAAACGACTGTTTGATCAGATGGCAGAGCCACGGTACGTGATCTCGATGGGGAGCTGCTCAAATTGCGGCGGGCCATACTGGGAACACGGTTACCACGTGTTGAAGGGAGTTGATCGTGTGATACCCGTAGATGTTTATGTCCCCGGCTGTCCTCCAAGACCTGAAGCATTATTGGAAGGAATTATGAAGCTGCAAGAGAAAGTTCGGAAAGAGAGTTTGGCGAAGAAGAGTGCTTGAACTCAATGAAGTATGACCATGTCCCCTCAAGAAATCTTCGATAATCTCAAAGCGAAATTCGGCGATGCGATCATCGAGTCGAAGCTCGACGCGCCGCAACCATGGATTCGCGTCGCTGCCGACCAAACGAAAGAGATTAGCTTCTTTCTAAGAGACGAAGTCCCGTTTCAGTTCGACTCGCTGATGTGTTTGAGCAGCGTTGATTACAATGACGGTAACCTTGGCGCACTGTATCATCTGTTCTCCATGACGCACAAGCATAAGATCGTTCTGAAGTCATACTGCTCGAAAGAAAATCCACACATTCAATCCGTGAGCGCCGTGTGGGGAACGGCGAACTGGCACGAGCGTGAAGCTTATGATATGATGGGAATCATCTTTGACGAGCACCCCGATCTGCGCCGCCTCCTCTGCCCCGATGATTACCCCGGCTATCCGCTGCGAAAAGATTTCAAAGTCCCGGAATTTTACAACGGCATGAAAGTCCCCTACTAATTCTGCATGAGCGAGCCTCGCGTCCTTCCCACTGATTACGTTACGAAACCGGGCGAGTTCAAAACTTCCACGGGTAAGACCCTTCGGACCGATGAGATGATCATCAACATGGGTCCCCAACACCCGTCCACCCACGGTGTGTTGCGGCTCGAAGTGGTCTTGGATGGCGAGATTGTCGTTGATGTCATTCCGCATATCGGCTACCTTCATCGCTGCTTTGAGAAGCACGCCGAGCACATGGCGAACTACCAGCAGGTGATTCCGTACGTCGACCGGATGGATTATCTTGCGTCCATGAACAACGATTGGGGATATGCTCTGGCGGTTGAGCGACTCATGAAGATTGAAGTCCCTCCACGTGTCGAGTACATCCGTGTGATCATGGCGGAGCTTAACCGCATCGCAAGTCATTTGATCGCCATCGGCACCTATGGCATTGATATGGGAGCGTTCACGCCGTTCCTGTGGTGTTTCCGGGACCGTGAGCGCATCCTCGATCTCTTCGAAATGACCTGCGGCGCACGGTTGCTCTACAACTATATCTGGGTTGGCGGAGTCTCTCACGATCTTCCCCTCGGCTTCATTGACAAGGCCAAGGATTTCTGCTCATACTTCAGACCGAAGATCAAAGAGTTGAACGACGTTCTTTCGTACAACGAGATCTTCATCAAACGAACCGCGCATGTGGGTGTGCTGCCGAAAGATGTCGCCATCAACTATGCGTGCAGCGGACCGATGCTGCGAGGCTCAGGCGTGGATTGGGACTTGAGGCGCGATGATCCGTACGGAGTGTACGATAAGTTCGAATGGGGAGTTGAGATCGGAAAAGGAGAGAAGGGGACAGTCGGCGATTGCTGGGATCGTTACATGGTTCGTGTGAGGGAGATGGAGCAGAGTTTGAAGATCATCGAACAAGCCCTTGCGGGAATCCCGGAAGGGAATGTGCAGTCTGCGATTCCAAAACGCATTCGTCCCGAACAAGGTGAGATCTATGTACGAACCGAGTCGCCGCGCGGTGAGCTTGGCTTCTTCATTATGAGCGATGGCACTGCCTCTCCGTATCGTGTGAAGGCACGCTCTCCCGCATTTGTGAACCTGAGTGTCTTGCCGGAAATATCTCGCGGTGGAATGTTGGCTGATCTTGTGGCGATCGTCGGCAGCGTTGATATTGTGTTGGGCGAAGTAGATCGTTGAACGAATCATGGAAGAACTTCTTACATCTCTGATTGGTGAGAACATCCTGGCGTACGTCGTGCTTGCGGCGTTGCCATTGCTTTTCATTCTGCCATATGCACTCGTGACTGTGTGGTTGGAGATGAAGGTCTCCGCGCATATGCAAGACCGTGTTGCGTACATGTACACCGGCTGGCACGGCATTGCTCAACCTATCGCAGACATTTTGAAATTGCTTCAGAAGGAGAACACGGTCCCCACTGCGGCTGATCGTACGCTCTACTGGCTCGCGCCCTTCCTCGTGTTTATTGGAATGTATGCCGGGTTTGCGGCAATTCCGTTCAGTGTTGCTTACATCGGCAGCAACATTGATCTTGGCGTCTTCTATATTATCGCGGTCTCATCACTCACCGTGATCGGAATTCTGATGGCGGGTTGGGCTTCGAACAACAAGTGGTCGTTGTTTGGAGCGATGCGTTCCGTTGCTCAGATCGTGAGTTACGAAATCCCAATCGCGCTGGCTGTCCTGATTGCCGTCATGATCACGCAGTCGCTCAATTTGCAAGAGATCGCGAAATTCCAGGAAGGAGGCATTCAGAATTGGGTGCTCTTCGGTGGTCCGCTGCCGCTCACACAAAAACTTCTTCTTCTCCCGTTTACGTTTACAGCCTTTCTGATTCTCTTCATCGCGGGCATTGCGGAAGTGAACCGCACCCCATTCGATTTGCCGGAAGCGGAGTCGGAGCTGGTGCAGGGATATAACACTGAATATAGCGGCATGAAGTTCGCGATCTTCTATCTGGCGGAATACGCGAACATGTTCCTCGTCTCCGCCATCACCGCAACGCTCTTTCTTGGCGGGTGGAATAGTCCATTTGGAGACTTTCTTTCCGGTCCGGTGTGGGGATTGGTGTGGTTCATCTCAAAGGGGATGTTCTTCATCTTCTTGCAAATCTGGATTCGATGGACATTGCCCCGTCTCCGGGTTGATCAACTCATGTACACATCGTGGAAAGTGCTGACGCCGTTTCTGTTTGTTTGCATTTTCGCGGTCGGTTTGATTCTCATTCTCTAATTCATTCGTCAATCGAAAAACTTCAATCGTCATTCGAAAATCGCAAATCGACAATCTTAAATGAGTGCAGTTCGAACATACTTTCGTGACATTTGGATGACGCTTTACTCTGTCTCTGTTGGAATGAGCGTCACATTCAAACATCTCTTTACGCCCGCTGTGACGGTGCAATATCCCGATGTTAAGTTGAAGCTTCCCGAACGAGCGCGGAACAGATTGTATGTGAACATTGACGATTGCATCGGGTGCGACCAATGTGCGCTGGCGTGTCCGGTTGATTGCATTTACATTGATACGATCAAGGTGACCGCGGATCAAGACCTTGGCGTCACTTCCACGGGACACAAGAAACGACTGCACGTCCCGCTGTTCGACATTGATATTGCCAAGTGTTGCTACTGCGGGTTGTGCGTTTATCCTTGTCCCACCGAGTGCATTGTGATGACGGATGTGTATGAGTTTGCCGAGTTCGAGCGGCACAATCTTATTTATCATTATAGTCGAATGACGGAATCGGAAACTGCCGAGGCAAAGGAGAAGCTGAGAAAAGCCGACGAGGAAGCAGCGGCAAAGAAAGCGGCTGCTGCAGCCGCAAAGGCCGCGGCTCCGGCTCCACCTGCCGCGGATCAACTGAAGCCTTCTTCACCCTCAGGGTCGTAACGAGCATGGATCT
>JANONN010000057.1:0-5303 GCA_031420835.1 Ignavibacteriales bacterium
CTGCACTGCATTTGTTGCGGCCCCTTTCAGTAAATTGTCTGCAACGATCCAGAGATTCACGCCGCTTGAAACCGTTTCATCTTTGCGGATACGACCGACGAAAACCTCATCCTTGTCGTGTGCTGTGAGCGCCATCGGATACCGGTTGTTCGCTGTGTCATCCTCGACAATGATCCCTGGCGCTTGTCGCAAGACCGCACGCACATCATCAACGGTGCAACGCTTGTCGAACTCAATATTAACCGACTCACTATGACCGCCGACGACCGGAACGCGCACGGCCGTGGCCGTTATCTTGATGTTCTCTCCCATGATCTTCTTTGTCTCGTTCATGATCTTGTGCTCTTCTTTGGTATATCCGTCTTCAAAGAAGATATCAATATGAGGCAAAGCGTTGAAAGCGATCTGATGCGCGAATGTTCGTTCCTTTGGCTTGTGTCCGGCAAGCTCTTCATGAAGCTGATCGAGTCCTCTCTTTCCCGCTCCGGTCACAGATTGATACGTGGATACAACAACGCGCTTGATCTTGAACGCGTCGTGCAGCGGTTTCAATACAACGACAAGCTGAATGGTGGAGCAGTTTGGATTGGCAATGATTCCTTTGTGTTTGAAGATTTGCTTGCGGTTGACTTCCGGAACGACAAGCGGAACGAGTTCGTCCTCACGGTACGCGCTGCTGTTGTCGATGACGACCGCTCCATACTTCACGGCAATGAGGGCATAGCGGGCGCTGACGGTCGCCCCGGCAGAAAAGAAGGCATACTCGATGTGCTTAAACCTCTCCGGCTCGAGCTTCCGTACGGCATATTGCTTTTCGTTGAATCCGATCTCTTTCCCCACGGAACGCTCAGACGCCAAGAGCACAAGACGATTGATCGGAAACTTCCGTCGTTCGAGCACTTCGACCATTTTGCGACCAACCAAGCCTGTAGCCCCGACCACCGCGACATCGTGGAGTTTCATGGATTCCCTTCCCGATTATTCAAGATCAGCAAACGTTTCACGTGCACGTATGATCTTCACTTTCTCGCCGTTCACGAGAATCTCTGCTGGACGAGGACGACCATTGTAGTTCGATGCATTCACAAAGCCATACGCCCCAACCGTCATGATCGAAAGATATTCATTCGGTTTCACTCTTAGAAGTTTTCTTTCACGAGCAAAGAAATCTGACGTTTCACATACCGGCCCGACTACATCAACCTGCTCATGCTCGTACGTGATGATCTTCGTTGGTACGATTTGATGATGCGCGTTGTATAAACTCGGACGCAGGAGGTCGTTCATCCCCGCATCAACAATAACAAATTTCTTGGTGCTGTTTTCCTTCGTGTAGAGAACCTTCGTGAGGAGAATTCCCGCATCGGCGACAATGCAACGTCCCGGCTCGATCCAGAGCGAACAACCGGACTGTTGGAGGATTGGCGCAACGGCCGCCAGAACTTCAGTCGGCGCCGGTACAATCTCGCTGCCGTTCTGCCCAAACGCTTCGTGGCGAATCGCATTCGTGTAATCTACTCCAAAACCTCCGCCAAAATCAATATGACTCAGGTGAATCCCCAACTCACGCACCTTTGCAACAAAACCGACGATGAAATTGGCTGTGGCAACGTATGGTTCGATCTTCGTGATCTGCGAGCCGATATGTGTGTGGATGCCGATCACTTCAAGGTTCGGGAACGTCGCAGCAACTTGAAATGCTTCCACGGCCCGCTCGCTCTCAATGCCGAACTTGTTATGTTTCAATCCGGTGGATATGTATGGATGACTCTCGGCATCAATATCAGGATTAACTCGCAGAGAGACTCGCGCCTTTTTTTCCAACCGTAACGCTGCTCGCGAGATCGCCTGAAGCTCTTGAATGGACTCTACATTGAACGAGTGTATGCCATGCGTGAGAGCGTATTCAATTTCATCTTCCCGCTTCCCGACTCCAGCAAAGACGATTCTCCCGGGTTCAAATCCCGCCTTGAGCGCAAGGTGCAACTCCCCAACTGAAACAACATCCGCTCCGGCTCCTTCGGCGGCGAGCATTTTAAGGATCTGGAGATTCGCATTCGCTTTCACGGCATAGCAAACGACCTCGTCGCTTCCCTGTAGTGAGTCTCTCAATCTTCGGTAATTCTCAACGATGGATCTCTTGCTATAGACGTACAGGGGTGTGCCGAACTCCTCCGCAAGTTCCGCCACGGCGATTTCTTCACAAAACAACTCTTGATCTTTGTAATGAAAGTAGTGCATCAGGTTATGTGGACTTCTCCGCTGGGACAGTGACTGGAGTTCCGAGATACTCAAGAAGTGCATCGGTAAGCCTGGTGGCTCCGAAACGAAATGCGTCAATCGCTGGCAATCCCGTCTGCCGTTCGATCTGCTCGGCCGCTTCTCGTGATTCTTGGTCCGACAAACCGACCGAATTGATTCCGATACCGACGACCTTCGTCGGTTTGAAAAACTCCACAATGTCTTCGTGTAGCTTGATAATGCGGTTCAACTCGGGTAACGGCAAACCGTAGTCGTCCTTCAAGCGAGTGGGTTGATGGCAGAGAATCATCGCATCGGGCATGGTCCCGTGGATGAGACCGAGCGTTACACCCGAGTAACCGATGTGCGTCAGCGCTCCTTGTCCCTCGACAAAAACGTAATCGTAGCCTTCTTCGTTCGACCGGTCAATCTCCAATTCGATGCATCCTGCTATGTAGTCACTGATGATTGAGTCTACCGCAATGCCGCGACCACGGATCAGAATGCCTGTCTGGCCCGTCGCAACAAAATCTGTTTTTAGCCCCCGTTTCACGAATTCCTTTTGTACTTCCAGAATCGTAATCATTTTTCCGATGTTACAATCGGTGCCGACGGTGAGGATTGTCTTGGCGCGACGGGTTCG
This sequence comes from Ignavibacteriales bacterium, assembly GCA_031420835.1. Taxonomy (GTDB): domain Bacteria; phylum Bacteroidota; class Ignavibacteria; order UBA10030; family UBA10030; genus JANONN01. The sequence continues at coordinate 2,885 of JANONN010000057.1, forward strand.
CCACGAACCTTCCGAAACAACCTCCGATTCAGGGGGGATTTTTCTGTAGTCGGTGATCAGCGCACCATATTCCTGCGCCTGCCGCGCAAACTCTGGATCATCGGAAAGAATCGTATGAAGACCGCTCAAGATGTGCAGATGGTTTTGGAGCGACTGTTTGATGATCTCACGCCACGCATCCGGCAATCGTCCACCTGATGGCGCAATTCCGATCAACAAATGGGTTGGTTGTAGGCGGAGTCCCTCTTCGAGATTTTTCACAACGGGAAGATTCCCTCCGTACCCAAGCACTTGTTGTGCTACCAGTCCGGTTTTGGCGCTGTCGATGATGCCCACCACTTGTTCCGGTAAGTAGGCGATGGCACCATTAGCCGTCTTTGATTTCAGTGGACTGAACTTTCCTTCTGCAAGAATGAGAATTCTTCTTGTCATTGTGAGCCTGTCGAACAATGCATGGCTACGCGAACAGAGTAATAAGAAATTTGTATGGAATGAGGATTGTTGAGACGACTGACAAAACCATCGTGCGGAATACTTCGACACGCATCAGAATGATGATGAGGATAATTCCGGCAAATCCAATTCGTCGGTACTGAGCGCCAATCTCATCAGGCAACAACGAGGCAACCACGTGAGATCCGTCCAGGGGCGGTACAGGAATCAGATTGAAAACAGCCAGAAAAATGTTCAGGGTGATCCCTACAGAAAACATTCCGATGAGGAAGGTGACAATCGAACGCTCAAGGCCTTCCGGTATAGTCTCCGGAAAACCAAATGTTTGCGTCGTGATGATATAACCAATTGTGCAAGCGAGTGCGACGAGAAGATTCGACAATGGGCCAACAACGGAAACGAGAATATCATCTCGGCGGAAATCCTTGAAATTGAGCGGGTTGATAGGCACAGGCTTGGCCCAAGCGATGAACACAGTGCCTGCCGCAAGATAGGACATGAGCGGCACAAGAACAGAACCAATCGGGTCAATATGGGGGATCGGATTGAGTGTGAGCCGCCCGAGATCGCGGGCTGTCGGATCACCAAGCCGGAGCGCCATTAACCCGTGCGCTACTTCATGGACGACAACTGAGAACAACAGGATGGGAATAATATAGAGTGAATCCACATGTCTCCCGACTTGAAATAGAAACTCCCGCAGATCAGCCCGCTCATTGACGCGCGGTAAGCGGACTAGCGGGAGCTTGAACTGTTCTTATGTAACAAAAAAAGTGCTGGAATTCAAGGAGAATAGAAGACTCCCATGAGAATTCTCTGGGTGGTGTGATAGATGACTGTGATAGATGACATTGAACATAGAAGTTATTTTCCTTACCATGTTCTTAATCCCGGTACACTTCACTTCTTTCTTCAATTCAACTGAAAGGGGTTTCTATGAAACGACAAAGTCTGCTGATTGGGCTCTCGCTTGTTCTGATCGTTGCTCTTGTGTTTTCAGGATGCGAGAAAAAGGGAACAACTGAACCCAGCGTAACACCCCCCACAATTCCAACGGTGCAGTTTTCTTCGCCCAGCGCCTCAGGCGATCAATGTACTCAGACGGCATACTCCTATGTCCAAATTGCGAACGCAATGAGCCTTTATACCATGATGTTCGCTGGACAAACACCGACTCGCAACGGCGACATCTGGACCTGGCAGGTCACACAAGGTTCATTGACTGTTCGTGTCAACGCCACAATAACAAGCACCGGTCTTCAGTGGCAAATGATTTTCAACGGAACCGATCCTTCAGATAGCACCGTGTACAACAACTGGGTTGCTCTTCAAGGCACTAGTTCAACGGATGGAAAGTCCGGAAGCTGGACGATTTATGACGACAATACAACGGTCATTGCCGCGCAATTCGTGTGGGAAACAAGCAGTGCGGGAGTTCTCACCGGAACATTTACCGGCTACTACCAAGGTCAGCAGTCTTATCGCTTTGTAGCAGTGTCAGGCGCAAATGGTTCAGGCTCGGTGACATATTCGATGTATACAAACGGGCAATGGGTCCAACAGTTCCGCGCCACTTGGAATGCCGCCAACGGTCCGGCAACTTGCAGCTAAACAAGTGACTTTGGAAATAAAAAGCCCCGCTATCACGCGGGGCTTTTTATTTTGAGAAATCTGAAATCTACCCACGAGGGTGAAACGTCCGATGTACTTCCTTTAAATACTCGCGGTCAATGTGCGTGTAGATTTGAGTTGTGGAAATATCGACATGCCCAAGCATCTCTTGAACTGCCCTCAGATCGGCACCGCCTTCCAGTAAGTGAGTTGCAAAGGAGTGTCTCAATGTGTGTGGATGCACCTTTTTTTTGATCCCGGCGGCTCTGCTGTAGTGCGTTACGATATTCCACACCGAAGCGCGCGTGAGATGTCCACCGCGGTTGTTGAGGAACACAAAATCGTGTGACTTCCC
>JANONN010000058.1:0-6281 GCA_031420835.1 Ignavibacteriales bacterium
CACGCTGGCAGAGAGAATCACGACTCCGAATATCAGCAACGCCAGCGCTTGCGGCCACAGGGTCTCCATCCCAACGCCCTTGAGGAATAGACCTCTGATGATCTCCAGGAAATACCGGAGCGGAATGATGTAGGTCAGAACTTGCACCACCGCCGGCATGTTCTCGATGGGAAAGGCAAATCCTGAAAGGAACATCATCGGAAAGAAGACAAAGAACTGAGCAGTCATCATCGCCTGCGATTGGGTTTGCGAGATTGTCGATACGAACAACCCGAGTCCGAGAGTAGTCATGATGAACAGCCCACACAACCCGAGAAGCAACAATGCACTCCCCTTCAACGGAATCCCAAACCAGAAGACCGCGACGCCCATTACAAGTCCAACATCAAGAAAACCAATCATGACAAACGGTAGAAGCTTCCCGAGAATGAATTGATACCGCTTAATCGGCGTGACCAGCAGTTGCTCCAGCGTCCCGATCTCTCGTTCCCGCACAATCGCCGCGGACGTAAAGGTGGTGGTGATGATCATCAGGATGAGCGCCACAACGCCGGGCACCATGTAGTTTGCACTGCGCATGTCGGGATTGAACCAAACGCGCATTTCCGGTTGGACCCGTGGAACAGTCATTCCCCCTCCAACTTTCGCCAGTCTCTCAATGAGGATCTCTTGCGAATAGCCTGCGATGATCTGAGAAGCGTAGTTGAGGCTAATGTTCGCCGTGTTGGCGTCAGCGCCATCGGCAATAAGTTGCAGTTGAGTCCGTTCCCCCGAGCCAATTGATTGACCAAAATCACGGGGAATCACCAAGGCGAGTGTTGCTTTTGTCTCATCAAGGTAGCGATCAACGTCATCGGGTTTCTCCACCATATCAACAATGGAGAAGTAGCCGGAGTTTGTGAATCGGGAGAGGAGCGCGCGACTGTCGGAGCTTCGCTCGAGATCGCACACCACCAAAGTGATGTTCTTCACGTCAATAGAAGCCGCGTACCCGAGGAGCAACACTTGAAGAATCGGCGCGACAAGGATCAGCGGAAGTAATCGCCGGTCTTGCCTGATCTGAAGGAACTCTTTGACGATCATGTTGCGGATGGCCTTCACGAGGCAAGCTCCTTCCGCAGCCGAATGGTGCTCACACCAATCGTCACAAGAGCAAAGATGAAGAGATACAGATATTGCTCCCACACCGCGCCGAATCCTGTTCCTTTCAGCATGATGGAGCGAAGAATAACGAGAAAGAATTTTGTCGCCTGAACATTCGAGATGATCTGGAGGACGATCGGCATGTTCTTGATAGGAAAGATAAATCCCGAAAGAAGAAACGCCGGCAGCAATGACGAGAAGATGGAAGCGAGAAACGCTACTTGCTGTGTTTGAGCAAGCGTCGAAATCAACAGTCCCTGACCGAGTCCCGCCAAAAGGAAAAGAAGAATTGCTCCATACAGAAGGAGCAAGCTTCCGCGCACTTCAACACCGAACATCAAATAACCAAGAATGAGAATAAGCGTGGCGGAAACCAGCGCGATCAGGAGATACGGAATGACCTTGCCGATGATCAACTCATGTGCCTGCAACGGCGAGGTTTTGAGTTGCTCCCACGTGCCGAGTTCTTTTTCCCGTACGATGGAGAGCGATGTTGAAACAACCGTTACGAGCATAAGGATCAGCCCAAAGAGCCCGGGAAGAAGGTAGCGGGTCGTTTTCAGCTCGGGGTTTTAACACAAATTCGGTTGCACATCGATCGGAAGGGGGAGCTTCATCCCACGCTGCCCAAGCCATTGCGTTAGGATGCGGGAAGAATACGATTGAATCCCGATGGTCATGTATCCTGCCGCAATGGAAGCAGTGTTCGAGTTTGACCCGTCAACGATAACCTGAACGGTCGCAAGCCCACCCTTGTGAATAACCTTCGAGAAATCAGCAGGGATAACAAGAGCCACGGCAGCTTCCCCACGCTCGAGCAAACCGTCGATGGAAGATGTCCGGTCGACGTTACCAACCAGTACAAAATACTCCGACTGAACAAGTGAGGATACGAATTCGCGGCTCGCGGCGGAACGATCTTCATCGTAGACAACAAGCTTCAAGTGCTTCACATCGAAGTTGAGCGCATATCCAATAAGGAGCAAGAGAAATCCGGGCAAGAAGATCAGAATGCCAAGGGCCCGCCTGTCACGCTTGATCTGACGGAATTCTTTCTTGATAACGGGAAGAATCATCATGATAATCTCAATCCACTATTCGGACTAAAGCCCATCTCTGTTTGGCATTGGTATCCACGAGAAAACTCATCGGATCCTCACGTGTCGGGTCACAGACCCGACCAACAAATTCTGAAAAGCGGGATTTGAGTTGTTGGCCGGGACTCCTGTCCAGGCTCTCAGGGTATTTTCACACAGCCTGTTTAGATCGTGGAAAAAGAAAACCCACAACCCAATGAGGGTTTCAACCCATCATTCTGCATTCTTCATTCTGCATTCCTCATTTATTGTTTCTCTTGTCTTCTTCAGCAATAAGATGGATGAAAACGTCTTCGAGAGAAGGAGTGATCGGTTCAATGCGCTCCGTGGAGATGCTCTTATCTCGCAGGGTCGATTGAATCCGCTTCATCGGATCGGCAGCCCCCATGGTGCTGACATGAAACGCCGTCCCGAAAATGGAAGTCTCCACTACCCACGATTCTTGTTGAAGAAGCTCCATCGCTTCGACAGGGCGGTTGCACAAAACCTCAAACATCGTATAACGCCTTAACTTCTCTTTAAGGTGTGTGGGTGAACCGAGTGCAATCAGTTTTCCAACGTACACAAGTCCAATCGTATGGCAATGCTCAGTTTCATCAAGATAGTGCGTTGTGACGAAAACCGTAACACCGCGATTCGAGAGTTCATAAATGAGATTCCAGAAGTTTCTGCGCGAGACGGGATCGACACCACCGGTCGGCTCATCAAGAAAGACGATCGGTGGCTCGTGCAGGACCGCACATCCGAGAGCAAGCCGCTGCTTCCATCCCCCCGAAAGCGTTCGCGTTAACGAATCTTCTTTCCCAACGAGTCCCGCCATCTCAAGCACCCATTGCTTCCGTTCTGAGAGACGATCATTCTCAAGCCCATAGATGCCGCCATAGAAATTGATATTCTGCTCAACCGTGAGATCCTCATAGAGCGAAAACCGTTGCGACATGTAACCAATGCTTGCTTTCACGGCATCAGGATTGCTCTTGACGTCAAAGCCACCGACGGATGCAATGCCCGACGTTGGCTCTAACAGTCCGCACAGCATTCTGATCGTGGTCGATTTCCCTGCACCGTTAGGACCGAGAAATCCGAAGATCTCCCCTTTCTTTACCGCAAAGCTCATGTTGTTCACGGCAATGAATGTCCCGAAATGGCGAGTAAGATTCTCGACCACAATGGCATGGCCGTTTGTATTATGTCTGAGTTTGTCCATTATTGATCAGCAATGTTACGCAAGCCCAAAATCATGCCTCATAAAATAAGGATGTCATACCCGAATGCCTTAGTCGGGTATCCATTCTATAGATTCCCGCCTAAAACATGCGGGAACGACAGTTCTTCTTTTCCTTTCTGCGTAACATCCATTGATCGCTCTTTTCCAAAAGAAACGCTATCCTCTGTGCCGCTCTATGTGTTCTCTGTGTAGCTCTGTGTAATGTATTTTTGAGAAACGGTTACACAGAGAGTCACTGAGATGCACAGAGTTCCACAGAGGCTGCGCTTTCAGGTATCACTGAATCACAAGCCGATCGCCTTCTTCAAACGTGCAACTGCAAGAACAAAGTCAATCATTGCCTGCGTATGCGAAATGCGCGCCTGGAGCAATGCGGTTTCGGCATCGAGCATTTCGGAGTTCGTGACGAGTCCCTGCTTGAATTTCTCCGACGTTATGCGATGACTTTCCGTGGCTTGTTTCAATCCATCCTCTGCCACTGAAATCTTTTCTTGCGCCTCTTTTCGTTTGAAGTACTGCTGCGCGACATCAAGCGCTACGACATCCTCAAGCTGTGCTACCGATGCGCGCGTTTGTGAGAGCGCCGCCTCCGCTTGAGCCGTTTGCGCAGAAGTGGCCGACCAGTCCCAAATATTCCACTGCAAGCTGATCCCAACATCCCACGATCCATCCCATTGGTCCTTCGGCGGAATGATTCGCTGATTCGGTCGGGCGTAATCGTAGTTTGCATTCAGCATCACCTGTGGAAGCCATCCACCGCGCGCTGCATCAACTCCCGCCTGACTCATGGATTGGCGATGGATGATCGCCCTAAGCTCAGGTCGCTGACGCTTGGACTGCTGAATGAGTATCGAAAGATTCTCGCTGCTTCCAGATGGAGATGAAACCTCTGGAACATCGGCGGGAACCGTTGTCGTCTCCAACGGAGCACCTGTCATACTGTTCAACGACATCGCCGCCAATCGAATGGCACTTTGCGTTTCCACGTGCCGAAGCTGAATATCGGAACGTTGAGCTTGAACTTTGAGAACATCCCCTTCGGTTGCCAGTCCTTGATTGGCAAAATTCCGAATCTCTCTCACGCGCTCCGTCAGTTGCGTCACCGATTGCGCAATGACCTGTTCAAACTTAATGGCGCGATAAAGATTCCAATACGCGACAGTGACATTCAATTCAAGTTCAGTTCGATCTCGAACTAGTTCTTCGCTGGCAGCGCTGACCTGATACTCAGCGATGTCAACGTTTCTTGCCAGCCGGAATCCCGAAAACACCGCCTGTTGCAGCGAAAGTCGAGCAGAATAACTGTGTGTGATAGAGGGAAAGAGCGTCTGCGTTCCAATGAACGGAAGAGAGATCGTATCCGGTACGCGACTCAACTGAGCGGCTCGGCTGGAGAGACGCAGTTGTGGAAGCAATGCGCTGCGAGCTTCCGTGTTCTTTGCCTCTGCCGCACTGAGTCGTGCGCGCGCCACAACCAACGATGGATGTTGTTGAAACGCACGGTCAATGCACTCGTTGAGAGTGAGACGCTGTTCTTCAGATGCTGCGATAGTTCCACTTTCCTGGCCCAGAAGAACGGTGGTTGCAAGAAGACATGTGAGAAAGAGTTTCATGACTCCCTCGTCAATAATGAAGAGGTGGTTCGATGGATAAAAACATCTTCAAGCGATGGAGCAACAGACTTGGCCGAAGACACAGTAATGTTTGCTTTCTTTAGTTCTTTGACGACTTCCTGCGGCAATGAGACCGATTCGGCAAGGATTGCATGAATACGATCACCGAACAGTTCGGCGCGCTCGATCTGTTCGCTTTCGTTCAAGAGCATCGCACCCTTTCGCGGATCGGAACAGAGAATCTCGATGACGGGGTACGGAAACGATGACTTTACACGCTCAGGGGTGTCGCAATCGAGAAGTTGCCCCTGATGCAGCAGCGCCACCCGCGTACTCCGCTCCGCCTCGTCCAAGTATGGCGTGCTCATCACGATCGTAACTCCCGATTTAAGAACGGCCGAAAGAATTTTCCAGAAATCTCTTCGCGAGACCGGATCCACACCCGTTGTCGGTTCATCAAGGAAAATAATGTCGGGTGTGTGAATCAGTGTGCACACGAGCGCGAGCTTCTGTTTCATGCCGCCGGAGAGACGCTCGGAGAGCCGGGTTCGGAACGGCGTGAGTCGGGTGAACTGAAGAAGCTCTTCCTTTCGCTCTTCGAAGTTGGTGAGACGGTGGATTTCCGCGAAGAAATCAATATTCTCATCGATTGTGAGATCGCCGTAGAGAGAGAATCGCTGCGAGAGATATCCGATCCGTGGCTTGATGGCTTCTCGGTCGGTTCTTATGTCGAGACCGAGAATGCGGATTTCTCCTTCCGTCGGAGGAAGAACGCCGCACATCATGCGAATGCTTGTTGTTTTTCCGGCTCCGTCAGGTCCAACGAGAGCAAAGATTTCTCCCTTCCCGATCTCTAATGACAGCCCATCCACCGCACGAACGCTCTTCCCACCATCGTTGACAAACTCTTTGCTGACATTCTCAAATGAAACAACTGGAGTCATCACGGTCTTGCCATTTCTCGCTGGTCATTCTTCATTGATCATTGTTTATTGGTAACTACTCAGCGTACTATCTGATTGAACGTTTTTTGATAGAACACAGGCGGAAATTCCATGGAACCCCACTCTAACTCTCCCCTACGAGGGGAGAGGATTTTTTTCTCTCATCTCAAAACTGAAAATGAAAACTGTCCCCCTCTTAGGGGGACTACCCGCCCGAACGCAACAGGCGGGCGGGCAGGGGGTCTTCACTAAGATG
>JANONN010000059.1:0-1915 GCA_031420835.1 Ignavibacteriales bacterium
GCCCCTTTTTCCAAGGGGCATCTTGTCCAAATCCCGAAGATAATCGACTTAGCGTCGTTGCCGCGAGCTTGCGATTCCTAAACGTTTGAGTTTATACCGAAGCGTCTGTTCTGTCATTCCCAAACACGTGGCAGCTCGTGACTGATTGAACCCAAACTTCGACAACGCTCTTTGGATAATCCCCCGCTCAATCACATCGAGTGAATTATCAAGCACGAACGCCTGTCCGTCAATAACGTTATTGATCATCTTCACAATTTCTGTCTTCTCATCTGTCAGTTCAGGAGGCAAAACAAACTTCCCGCCCGAAGAGAAGAGAATTGATTTGTCAACAACTGCTTTGAGTTCTCGGATGTTCTCGCGCCACGATTGGCGGACCAGAATATCAATAGCATTGATGTCGATGGCAACTTCTTTCATTCCAAGATCACGTGAAATCTCAGTCACAAAATATTTCACAAGAAGTGGGATATCTTCGAGTCGATCCCGCAAGGCAGGTACACTGATTACATCAAACGCGCTCAAAGTGGAGACAAACTTATCATAGAGCTTATTTTCAGCGCCCAGTTCATCAAGGGGCTGCTTCGTGGTCAATACGAGACGCAGGTGAATTGGAGTCGCCTCTGCGGCGCCCATCCGTTTCGCAGAGCGTGTTTCCAGGAAACTCATCAATTTCATCTGATTACGGAAACTTGCCTCTTCAATTTCTTCGATGAGAAGTGTCCCACCCTCAGCGACCTCAAATGCACCCCGTTTGGTAGTAGGAGGCATTCCGGGTACTCCCTTTTCGAAACCGAAGAGGACTGCCTCGAATTCACGATCGTCAAGTACAGAAGCATTCACGATTACAAACTGATGGTTTCCGCTCAGGCCACCATATTGTTGCATATGCACGTCTTTCGCAACCGCCCCCTTCCCGCTTCCGGGTTCCCCAACGATCAGAATGTCCTTCTTGCTATGAGCAAGCTGAGCAATCCGACGTCGAAGACTCTCCATAGTCTTGCTTTTCCCAATAAGTTGATAATCCATAACGGGCCCCTTGTTTAACTTTTTATGATTGATTGCTGTGAATTAGTCATTTGGTCACTCGCCATAGATGCGAAGAAGAAGTTTCTGCACGAAGTTAGGCTTCTCCTTTTGTCGGACGAGGTGCAAGAAGCCGTCCATGAAACGTCGTCGGGTTAAGAAAATGGCGTACAATGAGAGAATCAATACTGTCACGCCAACGACTAGTATGTTCAGGATCAGAAACCAGCTCTCGCTCATAGAAGTTTCCAGTCACACTGGTGATGAAGCGGAGTCGTAAACTGAAGAACAGAAGCAATCCCAGCAGCACCACCATCGTCAGATACACACCAATATCGTACAGCTGAAGGTACGTGGACAACTCTACCGACTTAATGTAGCCGAAATAGTGAACAATCTCAAGCGAGCAGTATGGTAGAAAAAGGAAGAGGATCTTCTCAATGTAAGCGCCCTGTGGTGGGTCATTCTTGTATTGGTATCCGAAGAACACGAAGACAAAAACGAGACACAGAACATTCAAGTAGATTACGTTCGAGTACAAAGGTTTATAGATCAGCACGATGTAGTTATTATCCGTTAGGTACGGCAAAAGTTCCGCCACACGCGTTCTTTTCTCTTCCTCGAAGAGAGTTCCAATCTTTTTTCCATCTTTCCATGCGTGGAGGTTTGCGTTTGCCGCGATTTGCTCCACACTCGGAGAAGCAATCCCTTGTTCTTGAAGCGCTGTGATTGCACCAGACACTTCTTTGTAGTCCAGAATATCCTCTGTCTGATACAAGTACTTCGGGTTCTTAAGAATTGGATAATAATAGTATCCGAATGTCCCTCCTACGATAAGCAGCGCCAGTATGTACTTCTGGTACACTTTGAACTGGGAGAAGAGCGTATC